>NZ_JADNKB010000019.1:0-50298 GCF_015555225.1 Clostridium sp. D46t1_190503_E9 | reverse complement strand
ATGATTTCTTTCAATAACAAAAAATATGTTTGTTTATTAGATTTTGCGATGGATTTTATACGTGGTAAATGGAAGGCGCTTATACTATGTAATTTATATAATGAACCCAAAAGATTTTTAGAACTTCAAAGAATGGTTGAAGGCATAAGCCAAAAGATTTTAAATCAAAATTTAAAAGAATTAGAAAGTGATGGATTAGTATATAAGGTAGTATATGCTGAAATTCCCCCTAAAGTTGAATATTATCTAACTGATAAAGGAAAAGAAATGACTAAACTTATCAAGGAGTTTGAAGCTTGGTCTGTTAAATATTACCCTGAGTTAGATGGTAGCTGCAAACGAGATAATTGAATATTCTTCTTAAATGAATTCTAATTAAAATTTTAAAACGCCTATGTACAATATAATTACATAGACGTTTTTCTTATTTTTTATTTACTTAACAAATAATAAGAAAAAAAGTAGAATAATATATAGATATATTACTTTAAGAAAGGAGAAGATTTTAATTTGGATTACATAATTAATATATTAATTCAATTTATGGATAGGGCTGTATTACTCCTTGCATGTTTATTTACTATAACTAGGCTACAAAGTTTTAGAAATATATTTCAAAGAGATATCTATAGAAAAAAGGATTACTTAATAGCATGTACAGTATTTTCTATATTTGCAATACTCTCAACATATACAGGACTTAATGTAGAAGGATCTTTAGTAAATGTTAGAACTATTACTATAGTATCTGGAGGGATAATCTTTGGTCCGGTTGTTGGTATAGTAACAGGATTAATATCAGGAGTACATAGATATTTAATAGATATAGGAGGGATAACTTCTATACCATGCCTGATAAGCAGTATATGTGCAGGAATAATATCTGGATATATTAATAGAAAGGTAAAAAGAAATTATAGATGGATAGCTGGAATAATAGCTGGAATGTTTTCTGAGACTATTACAATGATACTCATACTTTTGTTAAGCAGACCACACTCATTAGGTTACGACATAGTATCTAAAATAGCTGCTCCAATGATTATTGGTCAAATATGTGTAGGATTTATTGTTTTACTAGTTCAAAGTATAGAAAATGATAAAGAAAAGATTTCTGCAAAACAAGCAAAATTAGCGCTAGATATAGCAAATAAAACCCTTCCTTATTTTAGAAAAATCAATAGTGAATCTTTAAATAAAATATGCACTATCATAAAAGAGGATATTCAAGCTGATGCAGTTTCAATAACTGACACTAAAAATATATTAGCTTATAGTGGTGTTGGTAAAGAATATTATAATATTGGGCATGAAATTATAAACGCTGAAACAAAAGAAGCTATTAGTAGTGGTGAAATAGTTATAAAAAATACTGGCTTTAAAGAAAAAACCTCACTTTTAAAATCAGCAATTATTATACCTCTTAAAGAGAAAAATGAAGTTATCGGTGCTTTGAAAATATACTATAGAGCTTCTAATAACATAACTTATACTATAGAAACTCTTGCTGTAGGACTTTCACAAATTATTTCAACTCTTATGGAAGTTTCAAAGGTTGAAGAAATGAAGGAAATGGCTAATAAAGCAGAACTTAAAGCCCTTCAAACACAAATTAATCCTCATTTTTTATTTAATGCATTAAATGCTATAGCTTCCTCTATAAGGATAAATCCTAATAATGCAAGGGAACTTATAATAAATTTATCTAGTTACTTAAGATTTAATTTAGAATTAAATAGTGAATTTATAGATGTAAAAAAAGAACTTAAGCAAGTAAAAGATTATATCGAAATAGAAAAAGCTCGATTTGGAGATAAACTAAATGTCATCTACGATATAGATGATGTTGATATTAAGATACCAAGTCTTACAATACAACCTTTAGTTGAAAATGCTATAGTTCATGGAATTTTAAAGGATAATCATAATGGAACAGTTAAAATAAGTTTAAAGGATGAAGGTGAAAAAGTTAAAATTTCTATAATAGATAGCGGTGTAGGAATAAGTGAAGAAATGATAAATAATATTTATACCGATAATGTACCAGAAAAGAAAATAGGTCTTTATAATGTTCATTCAAGAATTAAGCTTATCTATGGAGAAGGTCTTAACATAAAAAGATTGGATAAAGGAACTATGATAGAATTTTATATAAAGAAAAAAATATAAGAGGGTGAGATATATGAAAGCAATAATAGTTGATGATGAATTCTTAGCAAGAGAAGAACTTAAATATTTTATTCAAAATTACAGTAAAATAGATATAGTGTCAGAGTTTTCAGATGGGATAGAAGTTCTTAAATTTATTCAAAGTAATGAAATTGATGTTATATTCTTAGATATAAATATTCCTTCACTAGATGGTGTTTTACTTGCTCAAAGTATTAGTAAATTTACCAAAAAGCCTTATATAGTTTTTATAACAGCATACAAGGAACATGCTGTTGAAGCATTTGAAGTTGAAGCATTTGATTATATATTAAAGCCTTATTCAGAATCTAGAATTGTTTCAATGCTAAAAAAATTAGAAAATGTTGATAATAACACAAAAAATAGTTCTCCTAAAAATAGCATATCAAACAAAATGAATTTATGGAAAAATGAAAAAATAATAGTTGTAGATATTAATGATATATATTATTGCGTAGCAAGAGAAAGAATAACTTATGTGTTTACTAAAAATGAAGAATATTCAGTTAATCTAAGTATATCTGATTTTTACGAAAAGCTACCCAAAGATATATTCTTTAGATGCCATAGATCCTATATAGTAAATATTAATAAAATAAGAGAAATAATACCTTGGTTTAATAGTACCTATAATTTGAAACTTCAAGATATAGATTATGAAGTTCCTGTTAGCAGAAGTAATGTAAAAGAATTCAAGCAACTCATGAACATATAAATGCATTCTATTCAAACTTTTTTGTATTTCATTCATAAAATAATATTTTTATTTTTTAACGCTTTATAATGAAACCATAAACAGTGTTTCGTTATAAAAACTAAGTAAATGTTATATACGTAAAAATAAATTAGAGGTGAATGAGATGAAAAAAGTATCAGAAAATCGTTGGTTAATAGTTTTAGGTTCAGTAATTACCCAACTTGGATTAGGAACTATTTATACTTGGAGTTTATTTAACCAACCCCTAGTAAATAAGTTTGGATTTCAATTAAATAAGGTTGCTATTACCTTTTCTATAACTAGTTTTGCTTTAGCATTAGCTACATTAGTTGCTGGTAAACTTCAAGACAAGATAGGAATTAGAAAACTTACTTCAATTGCTGGTGTAATACTAGGTATAGGATTGATATTAACATCATTTGATTCCTCATTACCTATGCTTTATATTACAGCCGGTGTAATAGTTGGAGCTGCAGATGGTATAGCATATATTACAACACTTTCAAATTGTATTAAATGGTTCCCTGATAAGAAAGGACTTATTTCTGGTATTTCAGTAGGAGCTTATGGGACAGGTAGTTTAGTTTTTAAATATATAAATGGAAGTTTAATTAATAATGTAGGAGTTTCAAAAGCATTTTTATACTGGGGAATTATAGCTATGGCTTTAATTTTAATAGGTGCTCAACTTTTAAAGGATGCTCCATTAGTAGCTAGTAATTCTATAGATAGTAAAAATACAAAAGAATTTACAGTGAAAGAAATGCTTAAAACAAAAGAAGCTTATGCTTTATTTGTAATATTCTTCTCTGCATGTATGAGTGGTTTATACCTAATAGGTATAGTTAAAGATATTGGTGTTGAACTAGTTGGACTTACACCTGATATAGCAGCAAATGCAGTTGCTATGGTAGCAATATTTAATACAGCTGGAAGAATTATATTAGGTGCTTTATCAGATAAATTTGGTAGATTAAAAGTCGTAATTCTATCACTTTCAATTACAACTGTTGCAGTATTTGTACTAAGCTTTGTACATTTAAACTTTGCAATATTCTTTGCCTGTGTTGCATCAATTGCATTTTGTTTTGGAGGAAATATAACAGTATTCCCTGCCATAGTAGGAGATTTCTTTGGTGTTAACAATCAAACTAAAAACTACGGAGTTATATATCAAGGATTTGGTTTAGGAGCAATTTCAGGTTCATTTATAGCATCATTAACAGGAGGCTTTAAATCTACATTCATAGTTATTGGAGCTTTGTGCTTAATATCAATAGTTTTAGCTTCTACAATTCAATCTGTAAAATCACATCAAAAAGTTAAACGTAATGCTAAACTTGTAGAAAAAATCGCATAATATCCTTTCATATTTTATATATGAATTAAAATAAAAGGGCTGTCGCATAATTAAATGGATTTCTGTGGCAGCTCCTTTTTTTGTATAAATTTAATATTATTTTTTATTATTGCTACAACTATCTATATTTTCTTCTTATCTTCTATGTCATTTTTAAATAGCTTTGTAGTTACCACGTTCTTTAATGAAGTAACTACAAATATCTATTAAATTATAATTAATTTCACTATTGTATTTTTCTATTAATTAATCAGTATATATTTTTACTAAAATATCTATCTCCTCTATCAGGAAAAATGGTAACTATATTCCCTTTATCTATTTTATCCGATAATTTTAATGTAGCAGATAATACTGCTCCAGAAGAACTTCCTACAATCAGTCCTTCCTTTAATGCTATTAATTTTACCATATCATATGCATCTTTATCAGAAATCTTTATAACATCATCTACTAATTTCATATCCATGGTATTAGGAATAAAGTTATTTCCTATACCTTCGATATCATAACAACTTTCAATGCCACCACCCATGGTAGAACCTTTCGGATCTACTAATATGGCTTTTAAATTTTTATTTTTTTCTTTTAGATATTTTGCTACTCCAGTAAAGGTTCCTCCACTCCCTGCTCCACACACTAAATAATCTATTTTTCCTTCCATAGCTTCATATATTTCTGGAGCAGTTGTTTCATAGTGGGCAAGTGGATTTGCTTGGTTCTCAAATTGTCTTAAGCTTATTGAATTTTCTATAGTATTAAGTAATTCTTCTGCTTTTTTTACAGCTCCAAGCATTCCTTCTTCTCTTGGTGTATTTATAATTTTAGCTCCTAAAGCTCTCATTAATGTTTGTTTTTCTATAGAAAACTTTGTTGGAACTACAAATATTATATTATAACCTTTGTTTATTGCAGCAATAGCTATTCCAAGTCCAGTATTTCCAGCCGTTGCTTCTATTATTGTATATCCTTTTTTTAATATCCCTTCTCTTTCTGCTGATTCTATCATGTAAACTCCTATTCTATCTTTTACACTTCCTCCAGGATTATTTCCCTCAAGCTTTGCAAATATATTTACAGCTTCCTTAATATTCATATTATTAAGTTTTATTATTGGGGTATTTCCTATTAACTCTTGTATATTATTTAAATATTTCACTGCTAAAGCCTTCCTTTATTGCTTTATTTGCATATTCATGTGCAAGATCTATAGAATGATCTCTGTAATTACCACATTGAAGTTCATTAGCTGCTGGTACTTCATTTTCTTCTAATATTTTTTCTAAACTATATTTTAAGGCTTCTATTACATCATTTACTTCTACTTCTCCCCAAGCTGTCATATAAAACCCTGTCCTGCATCCCATTGGTGAAATATCTATTATAGTATCTATTTTTTCTCTCATAAATCCTGCTAGTAAATGCTCTAAGCTATGAATTGCAGCAGTTGGCATTGCTTCTTTATTAGGTTGTAAAAATCTTAAATCAAATTTAGATATACTATCTCCATTAACTCCTTTTTGCACTCCGCATTTTCTAACGAAAGGTGCCTTCACCTTTGTGTGATCTAATGAAAAACTTTCTACTTTAACCATTTAACTCACTCTCCTTTAATGCATTTTCTATATCTTTTATTAAATCTTCAACATTTTCTATACCAATAGATATCCTTATTAAATTATCAACTATTCCAACCTTTTGTCTTATCTCATAAGGTATTGCAGCATGAGTCATTGAAGCTGGATGACAAACTAATGATTCAACACCACCTAAGCTTTCAGCAAAAGTTATTATCTTAAGACTTTCAAAAAACTTTTTATAGTCATAACCTTCTTTTAAAACAAATGATATCATTCCACCATAGTCCTTAGCTTGTTTCTTTTGAATTTCATGTCCTTGGTGTTCTTTAAGACCTGGATAATATACCTTTTCAATTTCTTCTCTACTTTTCAAAAATTCAGCAATTATTTTTGCATTTTCATTATGCCTATCCATTCTAACAGCTAATGTCTTTATGCCTTTTAATAACATAAAAGAATCAAAAGGTGATAAAATTCCACCTGTTGAGTTTTGAATAAAATGAAGTCTTTCTGCTAAATCTTTACTGTTAATAACAACTACTCCAGAAACTGTGTCACTATGTCCACCAAGATACTTAGTAGCACTATGAATTACTATGTCAGCCCCAAGTTTAATTGGCTTTTGAAAATAAGGAGTCATAAATGTGTTATCAACTATAGTGTATATCCCATTTTCTTTAGCTATATTTGAAATTGCTTCAATATCTGTTATATCCATTAGAGGATTTGTGGGGCTTTCTATAAAAATAGCTGTTACAGTTTCATCAATACTGTTTTTTACTTCTTCTAAATTAGAAGTAT
Organism: Clostridium sp. D46t1_190503_E9; assembly: GCF_015555225.1. Taxonomy (NCBI): domain Bacteria; kingdom Bacillati; phylum Bacillota; class Clostridia; order Eubacteriales; family Clostridiaceae; genus Clostridium; species Clostridium sp. D46t1_190503_E9. The sequence continues at coordinate 43,649 of NZ_JADNKB010000019.1, read as the reverse complement.
CAACTAATTGATATTTAATTCCAAAATGGTTAAAGACCTTATCTAAAACTCTAAAGGTTCCTCCATATACATTGTTTGAAATAACTATCTTATCCCCTGTTTTAAAAAGGGAAAGAACAGCAGTAGTAGCTGCCATTCCAGAAGCAAATCCAAAACCTGCATAACCTTCTTCAAGATCTGAAACAAGCTTTTCTAAAGCCTCTCTTGTTGGATTCCCTGTTCTTGAATACTCATAACCTTTATTTACACCAAACTTTGGTTGTTTATAAGTTGAAGTTTGATATATTGGTATATTTACTGCTCCTGTTTTCTCTTCCCCATCTATTCCTCCATGAATTAACAATGATTCTATTTTCATCTCCTAATTACCCCCTATTATTTTCTCGTTGCTCTTGCTATAAAAATTCCTGTTTCAGTATATTCTCCCTTGCTTGAATAACCTTTGCAGCTTAAATCTGTATTTTCTATTTGTACGCTATTAAAACCAGCTTCTTCTAGCCAATTTTTTATTTGCTCATTTGAAAATCCTAGCCATTCATCAAACATTTCTTCTCTAGCCCATTCCCCATCATGCTCCATAACATCAGATATAATTACTACCCCATCTTTTTTTAATACTCTATGCATTTCTGATATAGCCTTTTTTGCATCCTTTATATGATGAAGTGCCATATTTATAAAAATAGCATCTACAGATTCATCAAAAAGTGTTAAATTATCAAGTGAAGATTTAATAAGATACAAGTTTTTATAATTTTTATCTGATGCATTAATCTTCAACTGCTTAAGCATATTGCTTGAATTATCTACAGAAAATACTATGCTTGCTTCATTTGCTAAGGCTAAAGAAACAAAGCCAGTACCACACCCTAAATCAGCTACAACTTTATCCTTTATATTAGTTATTGATAAAAGTTTATATTTTAGCCTCTCTTCAAAATAATCACTTCGTATAACATTCCAATTTTCAGCTATGGAATCAAAATATTGTAAAGAATTCATAATACCCCTCCATTTTTAATTAATAATAATTTAAATTTTTCTATAAAATTAATTGAACTTACCTATTGTCATACTAGTTAAGTCAGATTTTTAAACAACACCTAACTAACTTACTCCTAAACAAAAAAAACTTCTGCCTCTAAAAACTTAGAGGCAGAAGTAAACTTCCGCGGTTCCACTCTAATTATCTAAGCTATCGCATTATTCATTTTAAATTGTGCGACTGCCATAAGACATCTTAATCTATTGGTACAAATATACCTCAACGCTTTAACGGGCGTTCCCGCTGAAGTCTACTATAATTTCGATTCAGAGCTCAGAGATGCACTTCAATTAATATCCACTTAAAACCTCTTACACCCAGGGAGGTTTCTCTCTGAAAGCTTTCATTAACTTACTCTTCTCGTCCTAGCCGATAATTCCTATCGGATTACTTTACTTTATAATACTATTATATCAGATAGCCCTAAAATGTGTACCAAAAATAATATTTTTTCTGAATTTTTTATTTATATTATAGCCTTAATTTATACCATTCTGTAAGCACAAAAAACTCTTCAAAGCATACCAAAATAAAACTGGTAATGCTTCGAAGAGTAACAGTTCATATCTTTAAATAAATAATACTACCTTGTATAATTATTATTGATGCTATTTCATAATTATAAATAAACTTTTCCCTCTAACTTATTTAATATAATATTGCTCCTATACCTAATAATTTCAGATGATTTTTCAATATACCTCTCTGCAAACTTATTATAGTTATTTTCATTTTTGCTCCAGAAGCTTGACATTTGCCACCCTGGATATATTAATCCTCTATTGACATCATTAACTCCAAAACTAATTTCATTATTAATATAATAATCTAAAAAATTTAACTTACAAAATTCTAAAAATCCTCTTTCACTTTTTTCAAATCTATTAAAATAAAAACTATTACAATTTAATAATTCCTTAAATCCTTTATTATTACTATAATCTGATAAAAAATATAAGCGTAATTCTAAAAGAAACTTATCAAAGTAATCTTTCCACCTGACACCTCTATATTGATTTATATTATTATTCTTATTGCTCTTATTAGGTAGTAGAGCCATATTCCCTATAGTTCTATAAAGCTTATGAAATTCAATTATATTTTCCTTTAATTTTTCATCTTCTACTATAAAACTTTTATTTTCATTTCCTATTTCCAATGCCGTATAATTATTATTCCTAATATTACTTAGTTTCTTATTTAAATTTTTGCTAAATAAAGTATTAAATGAATTTATTATGTCTCCTCTATAATTTTTTCCTGTACCAATATCATTAAAATTTATATCTGGTAAAACATCAACCCAAACAACACAATAAATAGCTCTTGCTAAAATTGTATCATCTGCATCAAATCCTTTATTTTTATTATAATATGTACATCCATATTTTTTATCTTCTCTTAATTCATTAAAGTTAAAATCTTTAATTTTTTCAATATCGCCTTCTAATTTTTCATCAATAAAATTCCTTATTAACTTAATACATTCCTTTTGATTTACTACATCCATTTTGGATTCGCCTTCTTCCATAAAATTCATATATCATTATTAATTATTGGTCATAAATCAAAATTTAATCATATGTTATAGACTTTATTTTCGAAAAATTATTCCCCCTAAAATATCTAATTAATAAATATTACTTAGGGGGAAAAATAAATCTGCTATGTTTTCGTTATTAATATTAAATTTATTTATAGTAACTTCTTAATAATTCCTGAACTACGTCAATATCTGCAGGAACCCACTTATATAATGGTAATTCATTTATTGATACCCACTTTGCATCATTATGTGCATTTAAATTCAATGTACCGCCACATATTTCACAAATAAAACAATACATTGTTAAATGAAAAGTAGGATAATCATACTCTACTGTTGTAAGATGTTCTAAGTTATTAATATCTAATTCTAACTCTTCCTTAATTTCTCTTATTAATGCTTCTTCTTGTGATTCTCCACTTTCTATCTTTCCACCAGGGAATTCCCACATATCTGCAAACTCTCCATAGCTCCTACGAGTTATAAATATCCTATCTTCCTTTTTTATTATTGCTGCAACTACTTCTATTACTTTCATATTTTTGCTTCCTTTTTTAAATAGTTTTGTAGTTACTACATTTTTAAATGAGGTAACTACATTTATTACTTAAATAATAATTGATTTATTTGCTTTATTAATTAACTTAGGAGGAATTTCTTCATCTAATTCCCATACAAAACTTATTGGTTTATTTCCAGTATGACTTCTATATTCACAAGTTCCTAAATATGTGAATGGAGATGTTAGACCATCTTTTGATTTATACTCTCTAACAAATAGAGCTATCTTATTTTTTGTTTTTAAGTGATTAATATATCTTTGTCCTGTTGTACTTTCAACTGAAGTCCTCGATTGAGTTTGCCAATGAAATAATTTTTCATTTATAGCATAATCCTCATATAATGTTGAAGGTGAAAAGTCTTTATCACTTTTATTTAATGTAATAAAGAATATATCTAACTTCTTATCTTCAAAGTATTTAACTCCTTCTCTAAAGGCAGGCTTTTTAACTTCATTATAATAACCAAAGGCAGCCATTATTACATCAGTTGAATAATCACAATGTAAATCTAAAGGACATTCAAAACCTAACTCTACCTTTTTATCTACAAATTCAAGATGTCTATAATTATAACTTAATATATCACAAACTTCTTTCATCATAGTCTTATTATTAAGAAGTCTATTAATACCTTCCTTTAAAGATGATAAGGCAACCTTTTCTGGTGCATCATTATAAAAAGTGTAATACATCATATTAAGCATTAAAGCTTCTTCTTTAGTAAATTCCATATTATTAATATCACTATTATCCTTTATCAAATCAATCATAAATCCTATAAATCTTCTAGAATTTATAAATAATAAATTGTATAGCTTCTTTGTTATCTCTTCTTCATTCTCATCATTAAAATCTTTTCTTTCTTCTGCTAATACACACATCCTAGCAAAGCTTCTATTTCTAGTGCTACCATAAAAATCTGTTAAAGATAAATTATGATAGTCTAAAAAGTTTTCTAAAGTTAATTCTAAATCTGTATCTATTTTAAATACTTTGAGCTTATTAATTAAATTTATTTTAGAATTAGTTGCAGACTTTATATTTCTTAGTATATACTCTTTAGCTTCTTTTTCTAATTGTATATAGCAACCTTTAGGTAAAGTTAAAAATCCATTTTCAATATAATCTTTTACTGAACTTTTACTTCTGCCAATTAAAGCTCTAAACTTTTCCTCAAAATCATAATTTTTATGAGCTTGCCCTACAAAGTCTAAAACAGTTAAACATTCTTTATCTTCATGTAATCTTAAACCTCTTCCAAGTTGTTGCAAAAATACTGTTAAACTTTCAGTTGGTCTTAAAAATAATATTGTATTAATTTCTGGAATATCCACACCCTCATTATATAAATCAACAACAAAAATAAATTTAATTTCTTTATTTACTAATTTACTCTTAGCTTCTGCTCTTTCTTCTTTCCTACTCTCATCTGTTAACGCTATGGATTCAATTCCTAATTCATTAAACCTTTTAGCCATAAAATTAGCATGTTCTTTACTTACACAAAAGCCTAAACCTATAACATCATCTATATCTGTTACATACTTTTTTAATGCAGTTACTATTTCATTTACTCTTATATCATTTCCTGTATAAACATTACTTAACTCAGATAAATTATAACCCTTCCTTTGCCATTTTATTTTAGTTAAGTCAACAGAGTCAGATACTACAAAATACTGAAATGGACTCAATAGCTTTCTATCAATGGCTTCTGGTAATCTTATTTCACCAGAAATTCTATCTTCAAAATACTTAAATATATCCTTATTATCAGCTCTTTCTGGCGTTGCTGTTAAACCTAATAAAATCTTTGGCTTATAGTAATTTAATAATCTTTGATAAGATGGAGCTGCTGCATGATGAAATTCATCTACTATAATAAAGTCATAATAATCTTCTGTAGTTATTTCACATAAATCCTTACTGTTTAAACTTTGAATAGATACAAATAAATGTTCTAAACTATTTGGAAGATTACCACCTACCATTAAATCACCAAAATTATTATCCTTAAGAATTGCTCTAAAGGTATCTCTTGCTTGTTTAAGAATTTCTTCACGATGAACAACAAATAATAATCTATTTGGCTCTTTCTTATTTTTTTTACAGAAATTCTTATAATCAAAAGCTGAAATTACGGTTTTACCTACTCCTGTTGCTGCAATAACAAGATTTTTATTTTTATTAAATATTTCTCTTTCAACTCTTAACTTATCTAAAATCTCCTTTTGATAAGCATATGGTCTTATGTCAAAAGAAAAATTCAGCTCATCCTCATCTATTCTTTTTTCCTTATATAATGATTTCTTTAATATATTTTTGTCTTCTTCAGTACCTAAGTAAGATACGAACTCACCATCATTCCAATAGCTTTCAAAAGTAGCTTCAAACTTCTTTATAATATCAAAAGAATCCTGCTCTGTTATTTTTATATTCCATTCTAAACCTGAAGTTAAAGCCGCATTAGAAAGATTAGATGATCCAATATACGCAGTAGTAAAACCTGTATCTCTTTTGAACATATAAGCTTTTGCATGAAGCCTAGTTCTTTCTGTATCATAAGATATTTTAATTTCTGTATTTGCTAGCTTACTTAACTCCTCTATTGCCTTTACATCAGTAGCTCCCATATAAGAAGTTGTAATTATTCTTAACTTTTTTCCAGCCATTGTAGCTTCTTTCAAACTTTCAATTATACATCTAAGACCACTCCACTTTATAAAGGAAACTAATAAATCTATAGAATCTGAAGTTAATATCTCCTTGTTTAATTCTCCAAGCATATTAGGCTCTAAGGAAGCCCCTGTAAATAAAGAACTTTGAGATAAAGGAGTTACTGGTCTTACTGACTTTTCTTTCTTTAAAGCCTTTTTATTGTTAATCTTACTATATAAAGCATTAAGCATTTCCCCATTTTTATCTATTTCATATTTCTTAATATCATCTTCATTAGAGACTTCACTTAGTATGTTAATAATATTATTACAAGCTTCTATTTGCTTTAATAGTTTATCACTATCTTCCTTTTCTTTATCTCTTATGTAACTTAAAGATTTTCTAATAACTTTTGATATGTATTGAGAAAGAATTGCCTTTGCTTCTTCATTATCTATTTTACTCTTTTCTATAATAAACTTTTCATTTTCTAAACTTTGTAGTTGTTCTTGTATTTCTGTGTTTATTACTTGTTCATATAATCCTTGCTTCAATAAATTCACCACCAAATTTATTTATAATATCAATTTTTATTTTAACATATTTGAATCATTATGGATATTTAAGTAAATTAAAATAACAGAGTCAATTTGACTCTGTTATAACTTAAAAATTTTATTGCAATTTGTTAAGAGAAATTTTAATTTGTTTCTTTAAGAGTAATCATAACCTTATCTATATCTAACCCATTTGCTCCAAAATATAATTTAATGTAATGATTTGTTCCAAAAACAAATCCTAATGGCCTAGTTTCTGTAATAAATTCACCTTCAGTTCCTCTAATAGTAATGGTTGATTTTAAAGCGTTATCATAATACACAGATAATGGTAATTGTGCAAGTGGTCCTAAATCTGATTTCATTTTTATTGAAATATCATATATACCATATTCATTAACAGTAATACCAAAAATCTCTGAATTACCTTTTTTATTTTTAAGTATCTTTCCATCAATAACAATATTATTAGTATTTTTATCTGCTTTATAATAAACTATATTTTCTATATGAGAATCAGCTTCATCTTTTTGATTAATTTCATTTAATTCCTCTTCACTAATAAGATTTAATTCATGTAAAATTGATGGTGATTTCATTATAAAGTTTAAAATATTTTTTGCATTTCTTTGTAAGTCACTTCTTTTTAGCTCTCCAGCTTCTAACTTTTCTTTAACATTATCATTTTCAGGGTTTGATTCTGAATCTCCTACGCACATATATAAATCATTTTGTGCTGCTACCATTGGAGCCTTATTTTCTTTTATTGATTTCTCACCTTCTGTATTTGCATTTGCCCACCAATCTGACATTACTATGCCATCAAAGCCCCATTCTTTTCTAAGAATTGTTGTACATAAGTCATAATTTCCAGCAGTCCAAATACCATTTACTGGTCCATAACTAGTCATAACAGAACGTGCCTTACCTTCTTTAACAACTATTTCAAATCCTTTTAAATAAATTTCACGAAGTGCTCTCTCTGATACTACTGAATCTGCAAAGTGTCTAGACACTTCTTGGTTATTAGCACAAAAATGCTTAATTGTTGGGGCAATGCCTTGTGATTGAATTCCAATTACTTGAGCTAAACTTATTTTTCCTGTTAATAATGGATCTTCTGAAATATATTCAAAATTACGTCCATTTAATGGATTTCTATGGATATTCATTCCTGGACCTAAAAGAGAATCTATCTTGTTTTTTCTTAGCTCTTTTCCTGTCATTTTATAAAGTTCTTCTACTAATGATATATTAAATGTACAACCTAGAGCTGTTCCATTTGGCAATGAACATGCTTTAGTTCCACAATCCATACGTATTCCTGAAGGTCCATCTGCACAACATGCAACTGGTATTCCAAAATTTCTTAAATTCTCTGTAACTCCACCAAAAGCAGCTGCCGTTCCTGGTGTTACTTTAGGACTACACATCCCCTCTCCTCTGAACATATGAATTAAATCATCATCACTTAATTGTGCAACGAAATCATCTATATCTACCTTTTTATCAAATACATCTCCAAGCTTATAGCCTTTGTCACCAGTATAAGCTATCTCATCTTCGTGTCTTTCATCCATTCTTTTATATGGATTTATAGTTCTTGTGATCACATCTTCCATTATAATTTTGTAATTACTATCTTCATTAACAGTTGATTTGAAACGTTCAAATGAAGCTGTAGGTGCACATGCTTCTTCTAGCTTTTCTACTAGAGTAAATTTTTCATTATATTCTCCAGAAATATTGGCACTTCTAACATCTGAACCGATATAAACCTTGTAACAACCTTCTTCAAGAACATAGCATGACTTATATCCAGTTATTCCATTATCATCATAAGAAGCAATATAATATTTAGGAATTTTTATTTCTACCTTTTCATTTTCCAATGGATTAATTGCATTAGTTTTTGTAAATCCAACAAGTGATCTTGAGGCTTTTCCAAGTTTTCCTTGTGGAGCTTCTATATATACTTGTACAACTTCTTTTCCTGATATATTTCCTATATTAGTTACATTAGCTTCAACAATTACTTCTTTACTTGTTACACTTTTAATTTTTCCTTCAATATTAAAATTAGTATAAGATAGTCCATATCCAAAAGGATAGATTACTTTACCTTTTGCAAAAGTTTCAAAATAACGATATCCTACATAAATATCTTCTTTATAATAATTTCTTTCCATATCTCCAAAATTTTCAGTTGATGGATAATCTTCTATATTCTTGGCAATAGTATCTGTTAATTTTCCACATGGATTTACTTTTCCTGTTAAAACATCAACAACACCATTACCTCCTTCTTGACCTCCTTGCCATACATAAAGAACAGAAGAAGGATTATATTTCTCTACCCATTTCATATCTATAATATTACCAACATTTAGAATTACAGCTGTTCTTTTAAATGTCTTAGTAACTTTTTCAATCATACTTTCTTCATCTTCAGTTAAAAGATAACTTCCAGGCTCATTTTTACTATCTTGGTCTTCTCCTGCAGTACGTCCTATTATAACTAATGCAATATCCGCATCAGAAGCAGCTTGTACTACTGAATCCTCAAGCTTCATTTCTTTTTGAGACCAAGGTACCTTTCCCCATCCCTCACCTTCATCATAAGGATTTTCTTTAATCCATTCTTCATATACTTTCACTAATTCCTCATCTAAAATAGTCTTTTTATTTTCTCTTAAAGCATCTAAAATACTAACTACATATCTTGTATTTACAAGACCACCTGAACCTAATCCACTTTTATAATAATTAAAAGCGCTCCTTCCAAATACAGCTACCTTATCATTATCTCTAAGTGGAAGTGCCTTCTCATCATTTTTTAATAAAACACAACTTTCTGCTGCTACCTGCCTTATAATACTTGCATACTTTTCTAAATCCAATGTATATTCTCCCATATTATCCTCCATTAACTTTTATTTAAATTAACTTTTTACATATTATATAATTTCATACCTATAATCTTAATTTACTTTAATTTCAAATTACACCTCCCATTCTTTATATAACTTCTCACATTTTCATATTATTTTTCACATAGTTCACAATATATAGTAAACGATTAAATAAAACATTTTACAACCTAATGGTTTAATTATTCAAACTAGTATTAAACGATAAAACATGATATTCAAACTGATTCTTGTAATTTATTATATAAATATTTCGGCATTGTTGTAGTTACTTTATCTTCTTATAATTTAAAGGACTTATACCTACATACTTTTTAAATTTATAATAAAAATAATCAATATTTTTATAACCTACCTTTTCACATACTTCATATACCTTCAAATTATCCTCAATAAGTAATTTTTTAGCTTGTTCTATTCTCACATTATCTAAATAAGTATTAAAATTTTTACCTGTAGTATCTTTAAATAATTTGCCTAAGTAAGAGCTGTTATAATTAAATATTTCTGCTAAATCCTCTAATTTTAAATCTCTATAATATTTATTATCTACATATTTGATTATTCTTTTAATACCTTTACCCTTAAAGTTACTTGCTACATATTTTGAAATATTTAAAAATTTATCTATTAAAAACTTAATAACTTCATTTAAGCTATTCTTACTATAGATTTCTTCAATAATTATTTTATTATCCATATCTAATGGTTCTTTTACATTATAGTTTGATATAATATTATCTTTTAATTGAATATAGTAAGTAGTTAGTAAAGCCTTTATTTGTTCTTCTTTATAATTCTTTTCTAATATAATTTTTTCTAGTAATAAAAAGCTTTTCTTTATCTCCTCTACTTCACCTATTTCTATATAGCTATATAAATTATTAATTATTTGTTCTTCAGTAATTGAGGTATTAATAGTATTTTTTATCTTATCCTTATAAATAATGCCTTGATTAAGGTATAAATACTTCTTATTCATTAACTCTTTAGCACTTTCATATGAATAATTAATTTTATTAATATTACTAACTTCTTCTCCTATTGTAATAAAAAGATTTTCTTTCATCTCTTTTTCAATTTGTATTTTCATTTTTTTTAATAATGAATAAATCGATTCAATACTTTTATCATAAAATATTATTGCAACTCTATTTTTAACTCTAAAAACATTAGTATTATTACCACTTAAATTTTCTTCAACTGACTCTTTTAAATCAATTATATCATCATTATCAAATTTATTTTTATCATTAGATATTAATGCTACATATAAGCTTTTATTATTTATAGAATTTAAGATTTCCCTTGCTTCTTCTAAATAATTATTTAAGCAGAGCCTTACTAAAGCGTATTCTTTTATCAATTCAAGTTTTCTTCCAATATTTGTATTTATATTTATTTTATAAAAAATTTCTTTTCTTACTTCATTAACTACCTCAAGTAGCTCATCTTTATCTATTGGCTTTAATAAATAAGATTTTGCTCCATATCTCATAGCATTTTTTACGTAATTAAATTCAGAATACTCACTTACTATTATAAATTTTCCTAAAAACCCTTTTTTCTTTACATCTCTTATAATATCTAAGCCTGATTTTCCATACATTTTTATATCCATTAATATTAAATCTGGCTTTAAATCACAAATCTTTTCATAAGTATCATAACCATCAGTACCTTCTCCACATATAGTAAATCCACATTCATTCCAGTTAATAATATTTTTTAATTCTTTTCTTACATATGGTTCATCATCTGCTATAAGTACCTTTAGCATCTTATTCTCCCCCTCTTATTGCTGGTAAAATAATAACACCTTTGCTCATAAAACCTATCTCATTATCTTACATATTAATATTATATAACATCCAATATTGCCATAAAATATAAATTATATAAAAATATTCAATTACTTTTCTAAATAATTAGTGTAAGCTATTTTGCTAATAAATAAATCCCAGAGTCTATCCTCTAGGATTTATGGAAAATAATTTTTATTCTAACAAAAAAATTTCATAAGAAAATTATACTTTATATAATAATTTATTTTTACTTTAATAATTTTACAGTTAAATAAAAAATAAGATAATAAGAAACCATTTTCAAAACTAACCATGGATACATCTAATAAATTGTCCAGGCTCCACTTCTCTAGCTTCTGGACATTCACTTGCGCAAATTTCCTTTGCTTCTGGACATCTAGTTCTAAATGGGCATCCCTTACTTTCAGGAGTCCACTGTCTTATTTCTGTATCTTTATCTCTTATAACTGGTAAATCAATCACTCCTTCTCTTTCAGGATCTGGAGCTGCTGCTACAAGAAGCCTAGTATATGGATGCTTTGGATTGCAAATTACTTTATCTACATCTCCCCATTCAACCATATGCCCCGCATATAATACTATTATTCTATCTGCAAAATATCTTGCTGTAGCAATATCATGAGTAATATATACAAAAGATTTTTTCATTTCTTTTTTTAGTTTATTTAATAAGTTTAAAACTCCAAGTCTTATGGATACATCAAGCATTGAAGTCGGTTCATCTGCAAAAATCACATCAGCTCCCACTGCTAGTACTCTTGCAATATAAGCTCTTTGCTTTTGTCCACCAGAAAGTTGATGAGGAAATTTTTCACCTTGATCCTTAGGTGGAGTTAATCCAACCATTGTTAGATATTCATCCATCTTTTTATACATTGTCTCTTCATCAGAAGGATGATAAAGCTCTAACGGTCTTTTAAGATGATAATATATATTGTGTAATGGATTTAAAGATGAAAAAGGATCTTGGAAAATCATTTGAGCCTTTTGTCTATAATTTTTAAGCTTTTCACCTTTTAATTCATGAATATTTTCCTTTTCAAAAAACATTTTTCCAGAACTTGGTTCATAGAATTTCATTGCAATTCTACATAATGTAGACTTTCCACAACCTGATTCTCCAACTATTGCTAAAGACTCTCCAGGATATAAATCAAAAGATATATCATTTAAAGCACGGATAGTACTTTTCTTTGAAAAGAAGCTTTTTTTAGCAACTTTAAAATCCATTGTAACATTTTTTACACTAAATATTGATTTTACTAATTCTTGTTCTTCCATATCTTATCCTATCTCCTTTACCAATTCTAATGGATTGTGACAGAAGAAGAATTCATCATCTTTTGAACTTCTTTTTGGTTCTTCTTCAAAGCATATTTTAGTTGCTTTAAAACATCTGTCTTGGAATCTACATCCTTTAGGAATACAACTTAAATTTAATGGTGAACCAGGAATTCCTTCCATGTATTCTATTTCACCTTGCAATGAAGGGAATGAATTCTTTAATCCATAAGCATATGGATGTTGTGGATTCTTTAATATCTTCTTTGAAGATGCTTGTTCAACAATTTCCCCTGCATACATTATTGCTACTGTATCACAGAATTCCATCATTAAACTAATATCATGAGTAATAAATAAAATTGAAAAATTAAATTTTTCCTTTAACTCATATATTTTTTGTAGTATTTCTCTTTGAACTACGGTGTCTAATGCTGTAGTAGGTTCATCTAATATAAGAAGCCTTGGTTTTAAAGCCAATGCCATGGCAATTACAGCACGCTGTCTCATTCCACCTGAAAATTGATGTGGATAATCTCCTAAACGATTAGCTGGAATTCCTACTACTTCTAGAAGCTCTTCTGCCATCTTTCTTGCTTTTTTCTTATTTTTAGTTATTCCATGGGTTTTATAAAGTTCAAAAAACTGATTTTCAAGAGTAACTACTGGATTTAAACAGTTCATAGCTGATTGGAACACCATACTTATTTTATTCCATCTAAAATCTTGCAATTGATTTTCTGATAAGGATAAAATATCTTTTCCATCCATTTTTATTTTTCCACCAGTGATAAGTGCTGGAGGTCTATGCAATCTCATTAATGAATAGGCAATAGTACTTTTACCACAACCTGATTCTCCTGCAAGTCCTAAACTTTTTCCTTCTTCAATAACAAAACTTACATTATCTACTGCTCTTATATGTCCTCTTTCTGTTATATAATCAACACAAAGATTTTCAACCTCAAGTATTGCTCCCATCACTTAAGCCCTCCTTCACAAGTAGTAATTCCTGAGAACCCTTTCTTTAATAATATTTCTTGATTCTTCTTTTCTTTATAGTATTTTCTCATAATCCTTTGAGCTCTTAATTTTGGATTAGATACCTCATCAATAGAGAAATTAATTAGTGTGAGTCCAGCTCCAAATAATATTACAAATACACTTGGTCCAAGTATCTCCCACCATACACCACTATTTAAAGCACCAGTACTTTGGGCATTATTTAACATTTGTCCCCAGGTTACTGACATTCTATCTCCAAAACCTATAAATTCAATAAAAGACTGTGCCATAATAGCGTATATTACAGTTCCTATAAAGCCTGAAGTTATCATGGATAACATATTAGGCATTATTTCAACAAATAATATACGAATTTTAGATTCTCCTAAAGTTTCAGCCGATTTCACAAACTCTCTATTTCTTAAACTCATAGTTTGTGCTCTATAAACACGAGCTCCCCAAGGCCAAGAAGTAACACCTATAATAATTCCAATTGCTAGAGGAGAAATTTTCCCTATCATTGAAGCTATTATTAATAGTAATACTGTTTGTGGAATAACCATAATTATATTTATTGTAGTTGTGATACTATTATCTACTACCCCACCAAAATAACCTGCAGTAATTCCAACTATTAAACTTAAAACAACCGCAATTGCCCCTGCAAAAATTCCAACTGATATGGATACTCTTCCACCATATAAAGTTTGAGCCCATACATCTTTACCTGCTTGTGTGGTTCCAAGAATATGGTCAGATGATGGAGCTACACGCCATAATCCATCAAATGTTTGCATAGGTTCATATGGTGTAAATAAGTTCGCTCCAAGAGTTAATATTAATACAATAAATATTAAAACCACTCCAACAGTAGTTTTAGGAGACTCCTTCAAAAAATTAACTATTTTAGAATTAAATAATTTCTTTACCATATTGCAACCTCATACCTTCCTTATAATTATTCTCCTGATTGTCTTCTAATTCTTGGATCAAGAAGAAAAACACTCATATCTGCAATAAAATTAGCTGACAGCATCAAAATAGTAGTCATAAGTAAAATACCCTGCATTAATGGATAGTCTCTACCATTAATAGCCTGAATCATTAACTTTCCTAATCCTGGATAGTTAAATATATTCTCAATAAGTAGTTGCCCACCAAGTAAAAATCCAACTGACATTGCAAATGAAGTTACTACTGGTAACATAGCATTTCTTGCACAGTATTTAAACATAATCTTTTTATCAGGAACGCCTTTTGCAACTCCCATCACTATATAATCTTCACCTAATTGATTTATCATATTAGCCCTCATACCCATTATTCCACCAAAACCACTTAAAATAATAGCAGTTACTGGCAAGAAGGCATGATAGGAAACATCCTTAATATATTCAAAACCTTTGGCATATAATAATGGAGTTACTGCATACCCCTTAGGGAAAACTCCAGTATAAGCCAATGTATAACTTAGAGTTAATGCAATAATTACAGCAGGAATATTTGCCATAATTTGTCCACCAACTGTTAACGTTGTATCTAATCTACTTCCTCTTCTCCATGCAACAAATATACCTAAAGCCGTATTAATAATAAATGATAATATTAATGCTGTTCCACATAAAAATATTGTCCATCCTAATGGTCTTTTTATTACCTCAGTAACAGGATATAGGTTATTTGTAAAGGAAACTCCCCAATCACCTTTTAATATATCAACAAAGTTTCTAAAATAAGTTACTATTAAAGGCTCATTGCTATTAATTCCAAACATTTTTTCAATAGCTTGTATAGTGGCTGGATCTACTTTACCACCTTGTTGTGCAAGCTCTCCTAATCTCATTTGGACTGGGTCTCCTGGCATAAGACGAGGAAGAAAGAAGTTTAGCGTAAATGCTCCAATAAATGCCATAAAATAAAACCATAATCGTTTTAAAATATATTTCATCTTTCTCCTCCTCTAATATTACTTAATAATTTATTTTACTGGCTCTAATTCCATTAATTGTAGTATTTTAGAGTCATGTATGCAGTTAGCTGGGTCTGGACCTTTGCCTTCTTCTGTTGTCCAACCTGTAAATCTAGCATCACTATAAACATTCCACTTACCATTGAATAATATTGGTACACTAATCATATTTTCAGCAAAGAATTTTTCAATTGTTTCAATTATTTCAGCTTGTCTTTCTTCAGTTGCTATTGGTAACTCTTCTATTAAAGCTGTCATTTCATCATTTTTATAATTATTTTGACAAGTTGACCACCAAGTACTTGTTAAGAATCTTGATTGATCACCAATTGTATCAAAGTAATACTTCCATATATTTGTATTTTGTCCATAAGCTGTATACAACATATCAAAGTCACCAGTTCCCCATGCTTCAGTAACAACTCCAAGCTCTTTAGGTGCATTTGTAGCATTTATACCAATTTTTTGTAAATCTTCTGCAACTATTTGTGCTCCTGCGTTCCAATCTGCCCAACCTGCTGGTGAAATTATTTCAAATTTAATTGGAGTTCCATCTGGATTTTCTCTGAATTTATCTCCATCTTTATCTACAAAACCTGCTTTATCAAGAATTTTTTCTGCTTCAGTTAAATCAAATTTAGTATATGGATCTGAAAGTGCTTTTGCTTCTTTATTTATATAAGATGACAACATTGATGGTAATCCAGTAACTGATGGTACCTCATCACTTAAGTAACCAAATGCTGCAGAATCATTAATAGTTTTTCTATCAGTTGCTAAAGATACAGCTTTTCTAAAATCTACTGATTCAAAAGCTTTCTTATTATTTTCATTTTTAGTCATATAGTTAAAGCTTAATCTTAAACCATCATTTTTGCCGTACCAATATTTTTTATGAGCATCACCTTTTACATAAGTGTTTTCAATATCTGGAATCATAATATAAGCCCAGTCAATATTTCCTTCTTCTAATAATGCTAAGGCAGCATCATTTCCATCAAATTGTGGTATTCTTAATTCATCTACTTTTAAATCATCAGCCTTCCAATAATTTTTGTTTCTTCCCAAAACAACCATTTCAGGAGTAAAATCTTTAACTTCTGAGAAAGATCCTGTAACGACTGGATTTTCTACTACTGCTGTTGCTGGATCTGAAATTTTAGAGAATATATGCTCTGGAACCATCCAAGTTTGTGTAAATATATCTTTTCTATTAAACACATTAGGCTTTGAAACTACAATTTTAACTGTATAATCATCTACCTTTTCAACTGATTGTAACTTTGGATTATCTCCGTTCCAATTACCACTTGTATCTATCTCTGGTTTATCTTTTGAATAAGTGTATGTGAATACAACGTCATCAGCATTGAAGTCTTCTCCATCACTCCACTTAACATCTTTTCTTAATTTTACTATAAGAGTTTTGTTATCTTCTTCACTTTTAATATCTTCAGCTAACCACATTACTTCTTTTCCACCATTATTTGCATCAAAAATAACTAATGGCTCGTACATAAATCCTTGAATAAATTGAGTTGGCTTATTGTATGGATTAAAGTTTCTTACCCATCCTTGTGAAGATTCCGCTAAAGTTGTTAATACTACTGGTTTTTCATTTTCTCCACCTTTGCCATTATCTCCTCCACTTGATTTACAGCCTATTAATAGTCCTGTAGCAACAACCACTGTACAAATAAGGCTAATGATTTTTTTGACTTTCATACTCTCATCCCCCTAAATATTTTTGTAATTAACTTTTATGATATTTAACAATTTATCAGTATACCTTTACATTGAATTCGTTTTAAATCGTTTTCAAGAGGTACTACTATGATAAATTTTATATCAAAACTATTTATAAAAACACCCTAGAGATTCTAGATATTTTCCTATATAGATTCTAGATATTTTATATTAATTAAATAAATCAGGAAGTATATTATAAATAAATTGGTTAATCCAATGCCAATTATGTATGCCTCCCTTACTTACAATAAAATAAAAATTTCCTTCTTTCAAATTTGATGAATAAATAAAACTATCCTTTAATTCTCTCATAGCATCTATTTGAGGCTTCATATTAGGATAAGCAATATCCAAATCTCCTGAAGCGCAAAGTAAATAATAGTCCTTTGGAGCATAGCCAGAATCTTTTGCAACTTTTGCTAAGTATTCAGCTGTTTCTTTTGCCATATTGCCTTCGGCTTTTTGAGCTAATGCCCAGCAGTCACCACTTAATGGTATAAAATATTTAAAATAATCTAGACAGTTTATAAATGCATACCAAGTAGTAACTGAACCCATAGAAAATCCACCAAAAGCTCTATGTTCACGCGACGCCTTCAAGTCCTCTTTATTAGCTGATGATGTATAAGTATTATATTTAGTTTCTACAAATGGAATCAGATCATTAATCAATTCATTATGAAAATATTTAGTTTCAATTATAGGAAGTGGATGATCAATTGTTTCAACATGACAAAGTTCTTCATCATTTTTCAAATCATTTTTAACACCATAAAATGTAGGTGTAACTACAATAAGAGGTTTAATATCACAATTAGCAATCATATTATCTAATATATTCTTTAACTCTGTATTTTTACCAGGCCCTCCAAATAGTAAATTCTCATCTTCTCCACCACCATGCATTAGATATAGAACATTATATTTTTTATTCTTATCTGTAGCTTCATATCCATATGGAAGATACAGATTCAAGTGTTTAATATTATTACTCTTTTCTAAGTCTTCTACCTTATACTCTAACCTTTCTATACTCCCCTGTTTTTTATTCTCAATTCTATATTCCTCTGGAAGAATTTTAAAATCCTTATCCTTTAATGAATCTTTTATTATTTCATAATAATCATTACCCATACAAATTTCCTCTCATTATATTTTTTTGCTTATATCCTTTATAATTTATTTATCTAAGTTTATACACCTTTATTGACACAATACTTTTTTCAAAAAAGTTTACATCCAATGAAGCAACAAATACCCCAGTATTTAAATAGCTGTAATTACTATTTTCATCAACTTTAAATTTAGGTACAGTCTTAATAATTTTCCCCCTCGCCATGTCATCTAGATAGCCTTCATTTTCAACAGATATAAATATATTATCCTCGGTTTCAATTGTATATTTAGCAAAAGCATGTGATAAAGTTTCACTTTTTCTTGTATTCCAATCTGCACCACCAGGTAATACTTTACCCATTACAAATACTCCATCATTATTTAAACATTTAAAAGTTCCTCCTGTAATTGGAATAATATTAAGATATCCATTTAATCCATTACCTACAGTCATAGAATTAGTAATTTCAACCTCTAATTCCATAGCTAAATCAGCCTCTAAAAACATTTTTAATTCCTCCCCTTTTATTTATAATTATGTATAAAAAATATAAACATTAATTTAAAGCCTTTACTTAATGTTCCTATTACTTTATAATACTTCTCTTCTTCACATACTGATTCTTTAACATAATTTCTTGTTTCCTCTTTTGAAAGTTTTGAGTAATCTCGCTTTTTACCAATCCCATCCGAGCCTTTGTATTCATTGTCATTTTTAATGATAATAGACATAACTTCATTACCTTATACTGAAGAAATTATATTTACAGAAATAACCCCCGTAAATCCCCCTATCTTTTTACATTTTATTGCCATCACTCGAGTGAATACCCTCTTAAATATACATATTTTCATAAACTCAACCCTTTATTATTAAATTTTCAAACACTTTAATTATATTCTTCAGTTTATAATTTAACAATCATAATACAACACTTATTTCCTAATATTCTATTTATCACCAATAGAATGCTAAATAGAAAGCTACCACCACTATATTCCTATGCTCTTGTGAATAAAAAAGAGAAAGTGCAAATCCTACCTGAATTTATACTTTCTCGCTACTGAATTTTTTTATTTTATTATAGATCTTAAAATTTTCAAAAACTTTTTCACTTAATTTTCTAACTACATTAATATTTAAAATCTAAAAGTTTATTTTTTAATTGATCCTCAATATTTTTTAATTCTAACTCAGCTTCTCTACGCTTTTGGCGTCCTTCTGTTTGTATATTAAGTATTTCGTCAAGAGTTGAAATTAATGATTCATTAGTCATTTTAAGAGTATCAATATCAACAATTCCTCTTTCTGCTGCTTTGGCTGTTTCTATAGTTGAAGTTTTCAATATTTCTGCATTTTTACGTAAAAGTTCATTTGTCATATTCGTTACTTCACTTTGAACCTTTGCAGCATTAGTAGAATGAGCAACTCCAAGAGCTAAAACTATTTGACTTTTCCAAAGTGGAATAGTGTTTACAATTGTTGATTGTATTTTTTCAGACATTAATGAGTCATTATTTTGAATCAAACGAATTTGAGGAGCCATCTGAAGAGAAATCATTTTTGTTAATTCTAAATCATGAATTTTCTTTTCAAAGCGATTGCAAAGTGAAATAAAGTCATTTACTTCTTGAGCATCCTGAGGAAGACCACTATTTTTTGCTTTTTCTTGTAGTTTAGGCAGCTCTTCTTTTTCCAATATTTGAAGCTTCTTTTTTCCAGCTAATATATACATAGAAAGTTCTTTAAAATATACTTTATTTATTTCATACATCTTATCTAGCATAGCAATATCTTTTAAAAGCTGTATTTGATGCTTTTCAAGGACATTACACATTTTATTTATATTATCCTCTACCTTATCATATTTTACTTTCATTTGATTAATCTTATCTTTGCCTTTTTTAAAGAAACCTAAAATACCTTTTTTCTCTTCTGACTCTTCAAAGTTCTTTAACTCAAGAACTACATTGGAAAGCATATCTCCAACTTCCCCTAAATCTTTAGTTTTCACATTATTTAATGCTGTTTCAGAAAAATCAGAAATTTTCTTTTGAGCTCCTACTCCATATTGTAAGATAGAATTTGAGTTATTTATTTCTATCTTCTCTACAAATTGATCTACCATCCTTTTTTCTTCTTCTGTTAAATTGATATCCTCAATTATTTTTTCTTCTACTTTTTCTTCCTTTACTTGCACATCAAGAGCTTCATCTTGAAATGCTTCAAATGTCAATTCTGGTTTTATACTAATAGGTTCCTTAAATTCATCACTCATTTTAAATTCCTCCCTTTTACTTTAAGCTTATTTCTTAAAATCTTCCTCTGTTAACCCCTCTTGTTTAAATAAAGTCTTAAGAACAGATATATCTGTAGAAATATCTAAAACAACATCTTCATATAAATCATCTAATAAATTTTCAAAAGCAGTTTCTATAATATCTATGCTTTTTTCAATTTCTACTTTAGCATTTTTAATATTTTCACCTTGAACTAATTGATTGCTTAAATCTTTATAAGAGTTAATAAGTTTAATTGTAATAGGAAGATAATGATTTATAAATTTATTAACTTCTTGAATCTTCTTAGGATTTTTTTCAACATAATTAAGAATCTCATTTGCAATGTTTTGTAATTTATCAAGCTTTATGGCTATTTCCTCTTTATAAAGCACATTCCTTGTATTTTTTATTTGTTCAATATATTCCCTTCCCATTTCAATTGTAGAATTTAATTCTTCTTGTTCTGAATCATCTATATTCTTATTTAATTCTTCTTTTTTATTTAATTCTTCTTTAGCTATTTGCTGTTTTTTTAGATTTAAATAATCTCCATAAACATCATCATTTAACATAAGATAAGTTTCTTCTTCATCGATATGCCCTTCTAAAAACATACCTAAATTAATCATCTTCTCTAAATCCTTAATAACAAAGGATTCTTTTTCTTTTGCAAATCTAGCTAAATCTTTAATTAAGCAATAACTATTATCTTCAATAAATCTTACATACTTTTTAAATCTTCTAAGTCTTTTCCTTATATTTATTCCTCTTAATAATAACACTAGGCTTATTGCAAAGAATATAAATATAACTGTAAATCCAACAAAAGCATCGGCTATAACCTTAGTAAAAAAGGACATAAATATTAAACACATCAATACTAAAAATCCAAAAATTAAGCTTCCTATTAATCCAAAGATAGTATAAATAATTCCTGATACAGTTCCAGCTGGCCTTTTGCTAATATATGCTGATATATCATTTTTAGGCTTTTTATTTAAAACTCTATATTTACTTTCTACTTTGTCATTATATTCTTTTAGCTTTGATTTAAATTCATTTAAAGTGTCCTCTGTTTTATTACTAATATCCTTTTTTAAATTGACAAAATCTATAGCATCAAGTGCACTTTTTACTGTAGATACAATTTGGTCTTCTAAATCAGAAAAATCCTTCCTATCCATGGTCTTGCCTCCTGATTATTTTATTATAATTAAGATAAATTCGTAGTTATATTATTCATTTCTTTATTATAATATTTTAGATTTATTATATCTTATTATTAAAACAATTACAATTTACAACAATTGTATATTGTTATAAATATTAAAATAAAAAACTATACTAGCATATAAGTACTATCATAGATTTTTCCCTAATAATATTAACTTAATAAACTCCTACTAGCATTTCAACTACCTCCACATCTGCAGGAACCCAATTTTGTGATGATAATTCTTCTTTTATTTCTCGTATTAATGCTTCTTCTTGTGATTCCCCATTTTCTATCTTTCCACCTGGGAATTCCCACATATCTTTAAACTCATCATAGCTTCTGTGCGTTATAAATATCTTATCTTCTTTTTTTTATTATTGCTGCAACAACTTCTATTACCTTCATATCTTCCATTTCCTCTTATAAATATTTGTAGTTACCACAAATTTAATTATGATAACTACATTTTACTTTAAATAATTTTCAAATAACACAAGTAAATATTATACTAAGTTACCATCTAGACCCTACAAATTAAAGTTCCGTGTACTTTTTACTTGTTCCCTTAGCTTTTTCTACTGGGTATTTCTTTTCATTTTTATCCATTTTTCTATTCATTATGTCTTCTATATCAACCCCTAATGAATCCGCCATATGTAAGCAATAAATCATAACATCTGCTAATTCTTCACATACTTCTTCTTTATTGTGATTATCATCCCAAAGAAAATGCTCCAATAATTCTCCTGATTCAATGCTTATTGCCTTTGCTAAATTAGCTGGTGTATGAAATTGTGACCATTCTCTATCATCTCTAAATTTTCTTATCCTTTTTCTTATTTCTTCCAATTATATTATCTCCCTTCTTAACCTTTGTGTACTATTTTTTTACTTATACAAAATTAAGATTTTCTTTGATAACTTTTTTAATTATTTCTATTTAAATTACAACTAATGAATATATATAATCAAATTCCAATATTTCACTTCCAAAAATATCTAATAAAAATTCTATTACTGCATCAGAGTTATTACCTATAATCCTTGAAAAAATTACAATATAATCTTTTACATCTTGGCTACTAATATTTTCTTTTATATTAATACAATATCTTAAAAATATAGCATGCCTTATAAATAAATATTCCAATATAATCATTTCAAAAGAAATAATCATTTCTTCTAAATCTTCACTAACACAACTACTAAAAACTTTTGATACAATACAGTTTTCAATTAATTTATCATATTCTTTAAATAAACCCTTAAAGTCATTCCAATCCTTAAAAATCTTTTCTATATTAGTTTCTTTAGTAAATTTATAAATATCATTTAGCGCTTCTTTGAAAATAGAAACATTTCTATAGTTTTCTATTATATCTATAAATAATGAATTTATTTCTTTCAAATATTTTATACTTTCTTTATTTTCATAGTCTTTAATTTTATTTAATTCTTCTTTTATATAATTTCTAGATTTATATTTATCTAAAAACTCTATTAAATTATCATAAGTTAAATCATCACTATCAAACATATTAAAAAGCATATTATAGGAAAGGATAAGCTTATCTTCTATTCTTATTTCATCTTTTTGAATTATATTAACTAAACTCTCTCTTATTTTTAAGCATCCCAAATCTTCAACATAAGATAGGGAATCATTAGACTCTATATACGTCTTTTCTTTCATATCACTAATTATGTTAACTACCTCAGGACAAGAGCAAGATAAAGTAAGCTCTCTCACATCTTCAAATTCATTTTCTATTCTAGGAAAGTTCTTGCAAGTTAAAGATAAATTTTCATCACCATGATTTATAACTATATTACATAGCCCTTCATTGCTTAATAAAGGACATGCTCCCTTTGTTTCCTTCTTAATTAAATAGCTATTTTCTCCATTGCTTTTTATAAACCTTACATTATCTAAAAGATAATTAAGATCATCTTTTTCTCTCCACTTATTATAAGTGTTAGTATCTACATTTATATCCCACCCCTTACAACAAGTGAACCTACATTTATCTGCTGTACACTTAAATTTTTCATATTCTTTTATCTTCAAAATATTTTCTATTTTCTTCATATAATAACTCCAAATTCAAATTTAGTTTTGATGTATTTATTGTAATAGACTTCTTTTAACTTTATTGCTTTAAGAGCTCTCTCCTTTGTTTGATTTCTTCCTGCTATTTATAATTTTAAATGTATTTTATACATAATTAATTGCTAAGCTCAGCAATATCACCTAAAATTTATTAATGTAATCTCCTCCCAATAAGTATTTTAATATTATATCATTTATTCATTGTCTTATGCTAATCTGTGATACACATACAAATTTAATATCATATTCATATATATTATTTAATCTTCTATGAAAGATAATATTATTAATCTAGTACTTTTCAGTAGATATCTAATATAATAAATATAATCACTTTTATTGAGGTAAAATATGAATTTTAATGGTTGGGGAAATTTTGAAGATTTATTAAGATCTTGTGGTTATAATAATAACAATAACAATAATACTAACAATGACAATAATACTAACAATAACAATAATAATACTACTGGATGTAATGATATACCACCAGGTCCATTCCAAACTCTTCCACCAGAACTTTTTGCAATAATAGGTGAAATAATTGGTAATATAATCGCTGGAAATATTCCTTTTAATATTCAAAATCTTATTGGAAACTGGTTAGAATTAGTTGGTCAAGTTATTTTAGTATTTAATGCTCAACAACAATATTTCGAATCAGGGCCAGGTAGATATTATGACCCAAAAAATTATAATATTAGTAATCCTTTTTGTAGTAATAATTCTACAAGCACAAATGGAAATACTTCAAGCACATCAGCTTCTTCTAGTACTAATAGTTCAAACAGTAATGATATTAACATATCTAAAATAGAAAAATTAGAAAAGCAAATAGAAGAATTAACAAAAGAATTAACTGAAATCAAAACTTTATTAAAAGAAAAATAAGAGGAAGTATCATTTATTTTGGTACATCCTCTTATTGATAATTTATAATTATTAAAAATAATTTTATTTAAAGATACCTTAACCTAAAACAATCTCTAAAGTCCTTATTTAAAATATCTATGCAAAATATGAAATAACTTTATACTATCAGCATTCTAATAATGTAGTTTACTACCTTCAATAATATTCAAAACATTTTTATTTGTGGTAGCTACTCTTGGTATCTTAATTTGATTTTTTGAAATCCCCTTCATAAATAAAAATTCCTTTACCTTATTAAATGTTCCATCTTCAAGTATTATTACCTTTGGTTTAGCTAGTCCACTTTTTCCTCTAAATCTCTTATAAGCTAAATTGCAATTTTTTAGCTCCTCATCTAAAGTTATCTCAATATTTCTAACTAACTCCTTTGTAACATTCCCCTTGATTTCAAAGTAAAATTGATACCTACCAGGAGTTCTTGAATTATCAGCAACTGTAGTATAATCTATTAAATTAAGTTTAAGCTTATTTTTTGTATTTCTTATTGCAGATGTTAAATGCTCTTCAGTTGTTTTTTCTGACACCATGTTTAATACTTGATTTCTTCTATATAAAAATTCTATTTCAGGTGAATTGTTATAAAAACCTACTACCTTAACAACATCACCTAACCTATATCTATAAAGACCTGTATAAGTTGTAATAACAAGTTCATAGCTTTTTCCTATTTCTAATTCATCTGCACAAAATGTCATTGGGTTACTTTCATTTAGTTCTTCTGATGGAATAAATTCATAAAAAACAGTGTCTGGTATTATTACATATCTTATATATTCAACATATGGATTTATACCTATAATACCTTCCGATGCTGCATAACAAGGTGAGTGTATTGGAATTGATCCTGAATAATAATTAACCATCTCATCATAAATTGTAAAATTAGCTCCTGTAACTGCTGCTATATATTGAAGTTTTGGCCAAATTCTTTTGCAAATTCCCCTAAATCCCTTTTTAAATTCCTTTTCTAATTCATCTGCCCTACTAGCATTTGGAGATAAATATTTATTTAATGCTTTTCTAGTTTCTTCATCAATATTTAATGCTTTGCTTACTCTACCTTTACGAATATCTCTTACTAATCTA
Organism: Clostridium sp. D46t1_190503_E9; assembly: GCF_015555225.1. NCBI lineage: Bacteria > Bacillati > Bacillota > Clostridia > Eubacteriales > Clostridiaceae > Clostridium > Clostridium sp. D46t1_190503_E9. The sequence goes on along the minus strand of NZ_JADNKB010000019.1, from coordinate 17,776 downwards.
TCAGAATTTTTTTCCATGACTCTTAATAAATCTAATATGTTCGAAATAAAAATCCCAGATATATATAATAGCTTTTTCTCCATTAATCCAAAAAGTACATGTAAATAAAGTGATACTTCCTTATCTTTAATTTTCATAACTTCATAAGGTGATGTATATAAATATGGCAAAAAACTTTTCATGCCATTTATACCACCTGAAGTTGCTGAACAAATGGGTATTCCCCCATCAGTATAAGTATTCATAACCACATCTGCAATCATTAATCCCCTACCATAATTCCAGTTTTCTTTAAAATTATTATAAGAAAATCTAGTTATCAATAATGCCATATATTTGGCAGCTTTCATTCTACTAGACTTTGTTACTGGAATTAACTTTTGTTTGCCTGTAGTTCCTGAAGTATTCCCGAAATATTCAACATTTTGTGTTGTTAATATATTTTTTTCACCATTAGCCATACGTTCAATATAATTATCATAATATAAATAGTCAGTTAAAGGGACTTCTTTCTTAAAATCACTTACAGAAAGTATATTTTTAAATTCAAATTTGTCCCCTATTTCACTACTAGCATTTTTAGATAAAATATCAAACAACAAGTCATTATTAACTTTCTTAAAGTTTTTAGTTTCTTTAATAAATTTTCTTTCTACGACTCCTCCACAACCAATAATTGTCCTATAAAGCACCTTACTTATTATGGACACATTTATACACATCCTATTATAGTTTTGCATAAGTATTATATGAAATCCACTTAAAAATGTTAATAAAGTACTTATTTTATTCTTTAGCTAATAGTTAATAATCTTAATTGTACAGAAAAGCTTATAATTTCTTATATAAAAATAAATAATCTTTCACAATACATTTCTATATTGTGAAAGATTATTTAATACAATCAGTTAATATAATTATATAATATGCTCATTTTTATATAAATTAAATATATTTTTAATTTATCACGCATATATTCAGAAAATTCAATATTACATTAGAATTACCACCTCTCAACAAGCATCAAAAATCCAGGTATCCAAGCAGTTATAATTCCTTCAAATATAGCTAAATATGGGACAAACTTTCCAAGATTTTTCTTTAGAATTATTTCTATAAAGGCTGTAGCCCAAAGTATGCCCCATAATATCCATATAGTCCCCATTCTCCAATCTAAATCTTGTGTAAAACTTAGATATGCACATGATATAGTATTTATAGCTACAAATAAGCTATACCAACCATAAGGTCTTTTATCCAATTTAAATATACCGTTTATACCTATAAATAAATATGTAAACCCAAATAATAATCCTGTCCCTACTGCATAGTAATCTTCCTGTATTACATTTACAGTATCAATTACTACTGCTAAAGCACCTGTAAATATATTCATTACAGCAGCTGATTTTTCATCTATATTGTATAATCTGCTTATACCATTATTTATTAGAACTATTCCTACATATAATAATACTATTCCTAACATATGTTTTCACAACCTATCTTATTAATATTTACGTATAGATAATTCTCTAGAATTTAAAAATTTCTTCCTTATATAGTTATGACATAACTTTATTGCACTTTCTATATTTTGGGTCAAGTTACCCAATACTCTTAATACAAAACCTTTTACTTCAAGTTCTGATATACCAAAGCAAATTGGTAAATTTAAATTTTTGATGTCATTTCTTAATTCTTCAATAATTTCCACATTAATATTTTTATTTATTACAAGTAATGTTCCAAAATTTTGATATCCTTCAAAAAAGCCTAATTTGGTAACATCATCTTCTCTTGGATTTACTAATAAATTATCTAATAGAACCATTTTATTATTTACATATACATTTGTTTTTAACTGTGCATTACTATATTGAAATGGGTTTCCTTCTTTTGACCATCCAGACGTAATTCCATCACTATATATAAGTGTTGCACTTTCATCCATATAAATATTATTTACTTGCTTATAAATTGCATTCTTATATAGTATTACACTATCTGTTATATATTCTAATATGCTGTTTTTCTCTAAATTTATTAGAGTTTCTTGTTCAGTTTTCTTTCCATTTACACATTTATATACTTTTGTAGATGATTGTGTTGTTATAATTGATCTTGAATCTTCCTTTAGATTAATGCTATATTTATACTTTTCACCTTCAACATATCCACCTCCAAGACCAACTATAAAATAAGTTGAAATCTTCTCACTATCAAGATGAATAGTTGGGGATACTTTTATTAGACCATCAAATTTTTTTTCACTTATAACAGTATTTTCATTCTTTTTCTCTAATACTATTTCAAATTCTCCAGCATACTTACTGCTATTCATATTAGTTAATTCCTTCTAATAAACAATTCTTTTTAATCCAAGATAGAACTTCATTTACACCTTCATCCTTTTTTAAATTAGTAAATATAAATGTATTTTCTTTTCTAAATGTTAGCGTATCTTTTCTCATAACTTCTAAATCTGCTCCAACATAAGGAGCTAAATCTATCTTATTAATGATAAATAAATCACTCTTTATCATTCCCTGCCCTGCTTTTCTTGGAATCTTTTCACCTTGTGCTACATCGATAATATAAATAGAGAAATCAACTAAATCTGGACTAAATGTTGCTGCTAAATTATCTCCACCACTTTCCAAAAAAATAATCTCTAAGTCATTAAATCTACTCTTCATTTCTTCTATAGCCTCAAAATTCATAGATGCATCTTCTCTTATTGCTGTGTGTGGACACCCTCCTGTCTCTACTCCAATAACTCTATCTTCAGTTAACACAGAATTCTTTACTAAAAATTTAGCATCTTCCTTTGTATAAATATCATTGGTGATAACTGCACAATTATATTCATCTTTCATTAATCTAGTTAATCTTTCTATTAACAAAGTTTTTCCACTTCCAACAGGCCCCCCGACCCCTATTATTACTGTTTTTTTCATAAAGCTCACCCTTTCATATATAATCGATTTTAATTATTTAATTTGCATATTTTAAGACATAAATAATCTAAACTCCAGTACTTCATGATTTATTTGTGCTAATTCAATGCCTGGAGTACTTGCACCAAAAAAGCTATAATCTAAACTTTTAATCTTTTCATATAAAACTTTAAAATTCTCACTGCACTTTTTAAGAATTATCTGACCATCTTTTTGTCCTATGGGTATAGCCCTAACACCATTTTGAATAAGTGTTGAAATTGTACTATACATATGGAAACTTATAGCTTCCTCTTTTGAAAAATTCAAAGTATACATAAGTAATCCAAACACTATAGCTGGATGCCCAAAAGCTTGCTTTATATTAATTTTTTCTTCATATGCTTTTAAAATATCACTATCATATAACTCAAGAAGAAGTTTAATCATTCTGCTTGCTACAAGTTTTGAAGCATTCCTAGTTTCTTTAGCTATGCTTTGAACTGTAATCATTCTATCAAGTTCTAAAATCTTTTCTAATTCATTTTTATTTAAATATTCATATAACATCCTAATTGCTAATCCATCATTATAAATAAATACATTATTTAAAAACATATCAATGTATTCTTTCAAACTTTCTGTACTATTAATCTTATTATTTCTTAAATAACTTTCCATACCATATGAATGATTAAAAGAACCTATAGGGAAGCTAGAATCACATATTTGTATAACTCGCAGTATATTTATAATATTATTTTCATTATTTTTAGTGTTTGTGTGCAAATTCAACATGTCTAAACGCCTTTTTCAAAGTTATATTTTCTCTTGAGTAATTAATATTATCTCTTTTTAATTCTTCTTCTACTAACCTGTCATATTGGATTATCATTTTATCATCCTCAAATTGTGCTTGGAGATGCCTATTTCCTAAAGCATGTGCTATTATTCCCATTTCATTTATAGTTCTTGGCTTAATAAGCAAAACATCTTCACTATTAATTTTCACAACTATCAGCTTCTTATCTACATTATAAAGAATATCACCATTTGTTAGCTTTTCACTATTTTTTAATGTTATTCCATATTCTCTATTATGATCTGAAGTTACTCTTAGAATTCTTTTAAGCATGTCTTCACTATTTAAATATATTGTTTCAACATGATATCCATTTAAATTATCTATTTGATTAATATTTCCTATTACCTCATCAAAGATCATTTCTCTATCCCTCCTATAGAATGCCATAGCATACTGTAAAACTAGTAATGCAAAATGAATAATGTAAAATTTAAAATAAGAAGTATCTTTGTGCTAATGGTAGCTCTTTTGCTGGTTCACAAGTTATTAACTCTCCATCTACAGTAACATCATAAGTTTCTGGATCAACCCCAAGTTTTGGAGTAGCATTATTTAATTTCATGTCTTTCTTTGTTAAATTTCTTATTCCTCCTACTGGTAATACTAACTTTTGCAATCCTAATTCTTCTTTTATGCCATGTTCGTATGCGTATTTGGAAACAAAAGTTGCAGAAGTTGGATATTTTGCTTTTCCATATGAGCCAAAACAATCTCTATAATATTCTGGCTGACATGTTGGAATAGATGCATTAGCTTCTCCTATTATTGATTTATTTACCATACCGCCTTTGATTACTAGATGTGGTTTTACACCAAAGAATTGTGTATCCCAAACTACTAAATCTGCCATTTTCCCTACTTCTACAGAACCTACATATTTTGATATTCCTTGTGCTAAAGCTGGATTTATAGTATATTTTGCAACATATCTTCTAACTCTATTATTATCATTTTCTCCGGAGTCTCCTTCTAATATGCCTCTTTGCATTTTCATCTTACTTGCAGTTTGCCATGTTCTAGTAATAACTTCACCTATTCTTCCCATAGCCATTGAGTCAGAACTCATAATACTAAATACACCCATATCTTGTAATATATCTTCTGCTGCAATTGTTTGCCTTCTTATTCTAGAATCTGCAAATGCTATATCTTCTGGAACTTTAGGATCTAAGTGATGACATACCATCAACATATCTAAATGTTCTGCAATTGTATTTATAGTAAAAGGCTTAGTTGGATTAGTTGATGCTGGTATTACATTAAGTTTAGAAGCTACTTTTAATAAATCTGGTGCATGACCACCGCCTGCTCCTTCAGTATGATATGTATGAATGGTTCTTCCTGCAAATGCTTCAATTGTATGCTCTACAAATCCACCTTCGTTTAATGTATCAGAATGTATTGCAACTTGAATATCATATTCATCTGCTGTTTTTAGTGAATAATCTATTGCTGATCTTGTTGCTCCCCAGTCTTCATGAACCTTAAGCCCACAGGCACCTGCCTCAATCTGCTCTGCTGTAACTTTCATATTTGCTCCACTACCTTTTCCTAAGAAGCCAAGATTTATAGGAAATGCTTCTGAGGATTCTAACATACGATGAATAGACCATTTTCCTGGTGTTGAAGTAACAGCATTAGTTCCATCAACTGGGCCAGTCCCTCCCCCTATAAGTGTTGTTATCCCACCCTCTAATGCAGCGCTAACAATATCTGGATTTATATAATGCACATGGGTATCTATCCCCCCTGCAGTTATTATTCTTCCCTCTCCAGCTAATGCTTCTGTACTTGGTGCTACTATAAAATCTACATCATCCATAGTATAAGGATTTCCACCCTTACCAATAGCTAAAATCTTTCCATCACGGATACCAATATCAGCCTTATATATTCCTGTATAATCTATAACAGTAGCTCCTGTAATGATTAGATCTGCAACCATAGGATTTTCTCTGCTTTCAATTGCATTTTGGCCCATTCCATCTCTTAATACCTTACCACCTCCAAATTTGCATTCATCTCCATATCCTGTATAGTCTTTTTCAATTTCAATAATTAAATCTGTGTCCCCTAGCCTTATTTTATCTCCTTTTGTTGGTCCAAATAATTCTACATAACGATGTCTATCTATTTCAAAACTCATTACTCTTTACAACTCCTTCCATCTAAATATCCATCAACTAAGTTACGTAAACCATAAACTCTTCTAACTCCACCAATATCTATTAAATTTATTTCCTTTTTATCTCCTGGTTCAAATCTAACTGCAGTCCCTGATGGAATATCTAATCTCTTTCCATAAGCTTTTTCCCTATCAAATTTTAAAAAATCATTTACTTCATAAAAATGATAGTGAGAACCTATTTGCACAGGTCTATCTCCAGTATTCACCACCTCAAGCTTTATTGCCTCTTTTCCTTTGTTATATTCTATAGTTCCTTCTTTTATAATTAATTCTCCTGGTGTCAATTATATCCGTCTCCTTTCTTAACGTATTGGATCATGTACTGTAATTAATTTAGTCCCATCAGGAAATGTCGCTTCGACTTGAACTACCTGAATCATTTCAGATATGCCTTCCATTACATCACTCTTGCTTAAAATTTTTGTACCATAATCCATTAAATCTTTTACTTCCCTGCCTTCTCTAGCAGCTTCTAAGAGCTCATCAGTAATTAGCGCTACAGATTCAGGATGGTTTAATTTTAAACCTTTCTTTTTTCTTCTCCTTGCAACATCTGCTGCAACAACAATCATAAGTTTTTCTCTTTCTCTATCTGTTAAATACAATTCATTTTCCTCCTTTTTTATATTACTTTGGCAAGTATTATCTATTATTTGTAGTTTTCAAATAAAGATACCTAATTTTAGAAGAAATAAGTAAATATTATGAACCTTTAATTATATTTTTTTGTAAATTCCTAGTAAAAAAGTACTGTTAAATATATTTATCAAGTAAGATTTTGTATAAATATATTTAACAGTACTTTTTTATTATATTTATTTTTTTATTAGTGATAATGGAAGCTCTAAATTACTTTCCTCCATAATTTTCTCATTACTAAGTATTGAATATGAAGATCCTTCTTGTATAATCTCCCCATTGCTAAATACTAAAACTCTATCACATACATCTAGTATCATATCTAAATCATGGCTGGCAATAACTATTGTTTCTTTTAAATCTGTTATTAAATTTATAACTGTTCGTCTAGACTTTGGATCTAGTGATGCTGTTACTTCATCCATCAAAATTATCTCAGGATTCATAACTATAATTCCTGCTATTGCTACAACCTTTTTTTCTCCACCTGATAATTTATATATCTGCTTATTTCTTAACCTTTCAATTTTAATTTCTTCTAATATCTTATCTATTTTTAAGTTTATATTCTCTTCATCTAATTTTCCGCTTCTAAGGCCAAATGCAATATCATTATATACAGTATTCATGAAAAGCTGATTATCTGACTCCTGAAATACAAAACCTACTTTTTTTCTTATTTCCTTTAAATTTTTTTTATTAAGCAAAATATCATTTACAATAATTCTTCCATTTTCTGCTGTTAAGATACCTATAAGTAATTTTAGCATAGTAGATTTTCCAGCGCCATTTGCACCTATAATTCCAAGTTTTTCTCCTTCTCTTACGTAAAAAGATACGTCCTTTATAGCTCTATATCCATCTGGATATTTGTAATTAATATTATCTACTTCTATTACTTTTTTGTTCATAAATCCTCCAAAATTAATATTCTGATCTTATTATTATAGAAAGATTAAAATTACTGCAAATGTAATTAAATATAAAAAATCCATATATCCTACTCTTTTATTAATATTAATGTATAAATCGTCCTCAAATCCTCTAAGCTTCATTGCTTCATATACTTTTTCTGATTTATCTATAGTTTTTAAAAGCATTTGCCCTATTATCTGCCCAAAATCTTTTATAGTCATAGATTTTTCTCCTAGAGTCCTTAATTCATAAGCAGATTTCACTCTATAACACTCCTCCATCATCAAAATTATATATCTATACAACATTAATATCTGCATTATTAGAATGTTAGGTATTTTTAGTTTTTTAAGTCCAGATGCTAAATTGTTAATTCCAGTAGTTACTATTAAAAGGAGTGCACCTACTAAAGTGAAAGTACATTTAAATAGAAGTAATACTGAAAAATAAATCTCTGAATAAGAAAAATCTATAATTATATTAATTATTGAAAGTCCAAATATAATAGGTAAAACAAACAATATTTTTTTGAAAATAAATTTTACTGGTACTTTCCCAAATATAAATAATATTAGAGGATATAACACTATACATATAATATCTGATATTATAAATTGATTTATAGAAAGTACTTTTATTACATAAATGATAGTGACTATAATTTTTATAGATGAATCTATTTTATGAATCATTGTACACTTATCCCCTAATTCATCTACCTTTCTAATGTTAGATATAGCTTTACTAATATCATCCATCTTATTTCTCCTCAAATTTATCTTCTATCTCATTTACCTCACCATTAATAGCATATGATTTTTTTTCTCTTGTTGAAATATAGGCTATTAATACTATAATTCCTGTTGTAATAGCAACTCCGACAACTCCAGATATTACTTTTCCTATAATTTCTTCAGTTGCAGATAGATTATCAGAGTTAAATCCATAGTCTAATAAAAACGCTGTTTTATTTTGTACATCTAATGCCTTTTCATAAATATAACCACTAACACTTAATTCTTCACTACCTGAAGTTTTTAAAATAGACCATTCAAGCCCATCTGGATGTGATGATGCTAAAAGTGAAATTCCTCCTCCAACAACTAATGCAACTGCTAGAATAATTGAAATTAATTCTTTCTTGGTCATTTTATAAATCTTTGTTGTAGCTGCTTTTTCCAAGATATCTGGCCTATTTTGATATAAAAAATTAAGAACTATTCCTGTCACTATTCCTTCTACTATACCAATAGCTAAATGTATAGGCTGCATAAAAAAAAGAAATACTTGAAATGGCAATTTAGTTACACCTGAGGCTAATGTTTCTAATACAACTGAAAATGCACCAAATTGTAATCCAAAAACCGCTCCTAAAATTGATGCTAGCATAATTCTTTTCTTAGTATAATTTTTACAAATTGTATTTTTATAAATAAGCTTATATCCTATAAAACAACCGAAAAAACCAATGTTTATAATATTGCATCCTAAAGCCAAAAGACCTCCATCACCAAAAAACAAAGATTGAACTATTAGTATGGATGTAAGTGATAAAAATCCAGCTTCTGGTCCTAAAATTGCTGCAAGCAGAACTCCACCTGAAATATGTCCACTCGAGCCTGTGCCAGGTATTGAAAAATTAACCATTTGAGCTGCAAATACAAAAGCTCCTACTACCCCCATTAGTGGTATTTTATTTTGAATATCTTCATCTTTCCTTATTTTATTAACTGAATAAGCTGTAACTCCAGCTGCTGCAACTAACATTGCAGAGCCAACGCTCGGAGTTACTAATACATCTGCCATATGCATTTTTATTCCCCCTGAATATTCTCATTAAAATATACTTATTCATTTTTACTATTTTATATGCAAATTATCAATTTATAAATGGGCTTCCAACAGTATATTTTTTGCAGCTTATTGCAATGAATTAAAAAATCTTGTAGTTACTGTATTTCTTAATAAAGTAACTACATTTATCTACTCAATAATAATTATTTATATAATACCTCTATCATTAGTCCAGTCTTACATATTATGAAAAAAACTTTGTGGACTCTAATTTTTTTTATATTATTTGAATTATACTTTATGTAAAATTTTTAAGATAAAAAAAGAAGAAATTCCAACAACTATTGAAACTCCTTCTTCCAGTTCTTATTCTATTGATTATTCAATTTAAGTCCTAAATTTTACTTAATAAATAAATCCCCAATGATCAATATTAAACAACTGACTATTTTCGTTTCCAACAAACTTAAAGAAAACATTATGAACACCACTAGCATTTGTTATACCGCACCACATATCCTTCCATTGTTGGGTACCACCTGTAGAACTTACATTAAGAGTACCAATAATCGGTCCACTTAAACTATCTAAATGTATTTCTATTTTTCCACCTACCGTTGATGCAATGTTTGCTGTAAATGATTTAGCTCCACTTCCCAAATCAACATTTGATAAAGCAATCCAATCTCCATTATTTATGTTAGTAACATTTAAATTAATACTACTTACCATACTTCCAGGTGATTGGCATTTTTCAGTTGAAACACCATTGCTCCATGCAATAGTTTCTGCCTCTATCCTTCTATATGGATAAAGATTAGCAACTTGAGCTACACCTTTCATATCTGCTTGAACAGTATTTATAAGTCCACTTGCATTATGTTCAAGCTTATTTATATGAGGGGAACGATATCCCTTTACTATTCCCATTGCCTTTCCAAGAGTTTGAGCATGGTATGTTACATACCATTGATTCTTAAAATTAAAAACAGAATGATGATTGTTGCCACCTACTCCAAAATATGATGATGGATTCTTAAGAAAAGTACCTTTATAAGTAAATGGGCCCATAGGATTATCACTTATCATATAGCCTATTTCCCCCATAGGAGGTGTTCCAGATGGGTGTGTTCCTGAAAAATTAGAACAATATGAATAATAGTATTTACCATTATATTTGTGTATGCCTGAATCTTCAAACATAAATGGAGCATCAATTACAGATGCACTTCCAACAGTATTAATCATATCACTACTTAATTGTATTACTCTACCTGTCTTTGGATTTGCAATTTGACTCTGTGTAGGATTACTACCACCTGGTATTCCTCCACCAAAATATAAATATCCAACTCCATTATCATCTATTAAAACTGCTGGATCAAAAAGCCATACAACACCGCTAACGCCTGGAGTACTATTCGTAATTATAGGTTTTCCAATCGGGTCAGTCCAAGGTCCAATTGGTGAATCTGATGTAAGTACACCAATACCGCCTCCATTATTAGCAAAATACATAAAAAATTTTTCTTTTCCATTTATAACCTTGTGTGTAACAGCTGGTGCCCAAGAATTATTTGCCCATTTAGCTGCTCCAGTTGATCCAGCTACATTAATTTCACCATGGTCTGTCCAATTCACCATATCATCAGATGATATACAAGTTATTGTTTTAATATAACTATAACTATTATTAATAATATTTCCTGAACTATCATATTCAAAAGCATCACTACTCATGTATACATATACTCTATCGTTATAAACCATAGCATATGGATCTGCTCCAAATTTTTGTGTAATAAGAGGATTAGAAGATCCTGGAATCTTTGCAAGTGCATTTGTACTAGTTATTGTTGAGATAGTGGTAGCTGTAGTATCTATATTAGTGTTAGTTGTTTTACCTGTATTAGCTTTTACTATATTAGTATTTATTCCAACACTAAATGCTAATGCTAAAATCAATAAAGGGCCTCTGTGTTTTTTTAACATTTTTATTTCCCCCTGCATAATGTTTTTTCATTTCATAATTTTTCACTTTAATATTGTTGATATATACACTACTATTAATATATAACTTATGAAATCCACATTTGAAATCGTAAACATTTTTACGATTCAGATTTTATATAACACCTCCTATTATAATTATTAAATTCTTAATATACAGGATAATTATTATAACTTTAGCTCATTAATGTTGTTCTTATATACTCCAATAAAATTATTAGTTCCCTTAATTATACTATTATATAAAATGTAATTAAGGTGCTTATTAAGAAACCTCAAAATAACATTATCACAAATGGAATATTTTTACAATACGTTTTATTTCTTCTTCAACTATTATTATCAATGAATATTATAAATATAATATTCATTGGTGCCTATTCCTTAATTTCACTACTATTACAAAATAACTTTTTGAGCTTTTCATCAAAAATCCCATGTCATATGATTTTTCAATTAGTTGAGTATATGATGTTGTACTTTTTTAATTTTCCATCATTTATTATTATATAATTTTCAGATATATCTACTATAAAAATAACCGTCTGTAAATGGCTACTTAATCCACCTACAGACGATTAGTATATTTATTAGTACAATTTTAAATTTTATTTTTCCTAATTTATATTAATTATATTTTATAGTTATTCAAATTCACAATATCAGCCTTGTCAACAAATCCTTCATTAAACCATGGAAATTCTTTAATTACATTTTTTATTGATTGTGATAGCCATCTAATATAAGGATCATATATATAATTTATTAAGTTCTCATCCTCTATATGATAATAAGGACATAAGTCAAATTCTCTTGATCCTAATAACAATACACCAGAAAAATGGTAAAATAATAAAGGTGAATCATCTACATAAACAACATTATTCTTTTTTGAAACTTTATAATTTTTTATATTCCACAATGCAACATTTGCTCCAATAGAGTTTATTATATGCACATTTTTAAATATACTTGACCAATCTTCTACATATCTTTGATCTCCAAAAGTTTTATTAGCTACATCATATTCAACAGTACATTTCTTTAAACACCTATCCCCCCAAAGCCTAACTGCTGCTTTTGCTTCATCATTATTTTTAAATCCTACAAATCCTGTATTATATAATCCGCTTAATTCATAAAAGTGTTTAAACTCTTCTGAATTTCTATGCTCTGTCAAAAAAATTGATGCATTATGATTCTCATTAAAAATATAAGCTATATCCGAAAAGAAGAATAAATCCGAATCTACATGTGCATAATATTTCGCATTGTCATATTTATTAATAACATAATATAAAAAAATAGGCTTTAGAGTCCAGCAATATTCATGGAATATTCTATTAGACTTAGCTATTGCTAAATCATAATTATTTTCTTCTACATCCTTTAGTTGTATTAAAACAATGTTTTTGAAACCTATTTTATTTAATATATGGTAAACAGAATCATTCATACATAGAATAAATAACTTAAAATCACTACAAGAGTTTTCTAAAGAAACATACATTGGTATTAATTTAAATAAATTTGATTCCGATAGAATCATTGATAAATGATATTTACTCATATTTTCCCTCCTCTTCAGTACATTTTTAGAATTTAATAAGAAACATTATAAACATCTCTTATTAATGCTAGCATAGCTTCTGTAAAATATTTAATTCCAAATATATCTCTTAAAATTTTAACTTCCATAATTAACTTGTTTACATCAATATCTATAGTTGGCATAACTTTACTTATATCTGTAACACCTTCTATAACGTAGCGTCGCCTACATGTCTGAAGTAATTCTAAAAATATATCTAACAAAGGCCTAAAATAGCTTATAGCTGACATATTATTTATATCTATAGTTAATTCATTAAAATCATATTCATTAATTGATGTTAAACCAGACGTACAAACTAATATTACATCTAAAAAATAATTATTATTGTATTTTTTACATATATAATTTATATTTTCGCGACCTTCAACTATATTAATATTTGTAGGATGTTCTTGGTGAACACTTAATATATTTTTATCAAATATAAATTTACTCCCAGATTTATATAACCTTATTCCTAAGTCATAGTCTTCAAATCCGTATCCAACTATATTTTCATCAAACATTCCTACTTCTATTACTCTATTTCTTTCTGCCGAAGCATTATTAGTTATAAAAAATCTCCATGGTAGATGATAGTCTTTCAATTCTTCATTGTGATTTTTCAATATATTTTTTAGCCCTCTCATAAATTCTGCATCTAAATCAAAAGATTTATTTATATAACTCCCATCAATTATTGATTCAACATCTATTAATGGAGATTTATCTATAATATCAGGCTTTTCATCTTGTTTAGGCACAGTTTCAGCTAAATAATTCTTAATATTTGAATCTAATTCTTTATAATAAAAAGTAAAAATTCTCTTCCACGGTATTCCGCATACAACTATATCTTTTTCTTCATGATTTTTTAAATGCCTAGTTATAAAATCTCTACTAGCTATCATGTCACTATCATGAAATATTAGAATATCACCAACTGCTCTTCTTATCCCTTCATTTCTTCCACGAGCTATTCCTCTATTTTTTTCAAGTCTCACAAACTTAAAGTCAAATTTAGCTTTAAAACTTTGTAACATTTCTAGAGTATTATCATTAGATCCATTATCGACTACAATAACTTCAAAAATATTGAAGTCACAATCCTGATTATTTAAGGATATAAGATTATAGTTCAATCGTTCTTTAGAATTATATGCTGGTATTATAACACTTGCTTTCATATCTTTTTCTTCTCCCCTTTAGTCTTCTCTAATTATCATCAACAGCAGCTACGGTAACATATTCCTTAAAATCTGGATCTATCTTTTCAACATCATCAATAATTTTTCCCAATGCTCTTTTATATATTTGATAAATAAATGGCATATTCACTCTATCTTCTTCATGAACCTGTCTAATATCATATTTACTAATTATTCTAAAACCACTAAAATGATAAAATATCAATTTATTATTATTTACCAGCACATTATCATTTGAAACTGTAAACTTATATTTCAGATAATTCCAATGCCCTATATTTATTCCTTGAGTTGTTATTTCATAAACATTATTGAATAGGAATGGCATGTCATCAAGATATTTTTGATCCCCAAATTTATTATCTTCAGGATTTGAAGTGCAACTATCTACACACATTTTATCCCACCAATTAACACACTCTAATCCGTTAATATCTCTTTTAAAGCTAATAAACCCAGAGTTAAAATTTCCTGTAAGATTTTGCATAGTTTGATTAAATTCTTTCGAATACATAGGCAAAAATATTTCCCCACTTGATAATAAAACAGAAGCATCTGGTTGATTTTCAAATATTATATTAGGATTTTGATAAAAGAATAAATCTGAATCTATATAAGTTACTCTATTAATTGAATCATCTAAAGTAAAGATATGCTTTATAAAACCAGGCTTTAATGTCCAACAATATTGATTTAATTTCCTTGAAGATTTTATTGATAACAAATCTTCTCTATTCAATTCATCAATTGTTACTAACACTATTTTATCTATATTAATCTCCTTAAGAAATTCATAGCATTTTTCATCTGCACAAAGGATATATACTTTAAAATTATCCATATTTTTATATAAAGATAAAAAACATGCAATTGCCTGAATTAATCTAGTCCTTGATACAACCATACAAAAAACACTTTCTTGCATTATTTATATCTCCTTTTTAAAGAAATCCTTATACCATTCTACAGTTTTGCTTAGCCCCTCATCAATCGTA
This sequence comes from Clostridium sp. D46t1_190503_E9, assembly GCF_015555225.1. Classification (NCBI taxonomy): domain Bacteria; kingdom Bacillati; phylum Bacillota; class Clostridia; order Eubacteriales; family Clostridiaceae; genus Clostridium; species Clostridium sp. D46t1_190503_E9. The sequence continues at coordinate 2,629 of NZ_JADNKB010000019.1, read as the reverse complement.
TACTTTGGACTCCATCCTAATACAGTTCTTGCTTTCTTTGCAGATAAATATTGATGTATTATTTCATTACTTCCTTGATTTAATATTATAGGCTTCATACTACTTCCCATAATTTTTAATATTTTATTAACTAGTTCTAAAACTGTTAATTGTATTTCATTACTAAAATTAAAAGCTTGTCCTCCTAAGTTTAGCTCTACAACTTTTTCAGCTAAATTAATATATGCGTCTACAGCATCTTCTATATAAAAATAATCTCGAATAAAACTTCCATCACTTCTAATTACTGGAGCTTCATTATTTAATATAGATTGTATGCTTTGTGGAATAATTCTATTAAAGTTTAAGTCTCCACCACCATAAAGGTTTCCACATCTTGTAATACATACTGGTAAATTATAAGTTTCATAATAAGTTTGAGCAATTAAATCTGCACAACTTTTTGAAACATCATATGGGTGCTTTCCTTGAAGTGGCATATTTTCATCATATGGAAGTTTTTCTTGGTCACCATAAGCTTTATCACTAGATGCTACTACTACTTGTTTAATTAATGAACTTTTTCTTGAAGCCTCAAGTATATTCCAAGTTCCTTCTATATTAGATTTAAAAGTTCCGAGTGGATTTCTATTTGCAACTCCAACAATTGCCTGAGCAGCCAAATGAAATACTGTATCTATTTCATATTCTCCAAGTATCCTTTCTATTAATAGATAATCTTCTAAATCACCATGTACGACATTAACCTTTTTATATTCCTCTCCAATATATATATTTGATTGTGGTATATAGTCTCTTACTAATATTGTTACATTAGACCCGTAATTTACTAATTTTTTAACTAAGTAACTTCCTAAAAATCCAGTACCACCAGTTATAAAAACATTTTTATTATTCCAAAACTTATTTACCATATTTTCCATACTCCTTTTCCTTCGTTCCAAATTTTATTTACATTATTTATATCATTTAAAGTGTCCATAGCAGTCCAAAAACCATTATGAATATATACTGCAAGTTCATTATCTTCAACTAATTTTTTTAATGGATCTTGTTCTAAAACACATGTTGTATCATTTTCTAAATAGTCAAATATTTCTGGCTCAAAAACAAAAAATCCACCATTTATTATTCCATCAATGTTCTTTTTTTCGTCGAAAGATTTAGCTAATCCATCTTCCACAGTTAAAATTCCATATTGGCTTTTCTTATATATTCCTGTAACTGTTGCTATTTTCCCCTGCTCTTTATGAAATTTTAATAATTCATCTATATTTATATCCGCTAATCCATCTCCATAAGTTACCATGAATGTTTCATTTCCAATATATTTTTGAGCCCTTTTTAACCTTCCACCTGTCATAGTTTCAATACCTGTATCAATGAAGCTTATCCTCCATGGCTCTGGTTCAGAATATATATTAATATCCCCACTTTTCATATCTAAAAGAAAACTTCTAGTTTTCCATGAATAATCTATAAAATATTCTTTTATTTTTTCCCCTTTATAGCCTAATAAAAAAATAAAATCATTAAATTCATAATGACTATATATCTTCATTATATGCCATACTATGGGCATACCCCCAACCTCACATAAAGGTTTAGGCGTATTCATTGTTAACTGACTCATTCTAATTCCTTTTCCTCCAGCAAGTATAACAACTTTCATCTTTTGCCCTCCATTATTTTTTTAATTCGTTTTGTTATTTCTTAAATCTAGTATTGAATCAAGGTCTGAATATCCGCAATGTTTGTATTCGTCGTATAAAATTATAACTATCAAAATAATTACACACCTATCATACAAATTCGAAGTAGCTATCTCATGACTTATATTTATAATATTTTTATCTTTGATAAACTCATTAATTTCATGTTCTAACTTTTTTGCACTTGTACCTTTTAATATCTTTACTTTCATTCTAATTACCTATCCCTTACCGGTTTTCATAATATATATTATTCATGAACATTTATTGTGCTACTAATTTTGATATCTTACATTTAAATCCGAAATATTGTAGATAGCTTTTTATTAACTAAATATTAAGTTATTATCTAAATATGAATAGCATACATCTAGAAATGGTAAGTACTCAGACGAGTTATTAAAATCTAAATTTAAACTTTACAAAGAATTTCTTTATATAAAATGAAATAACCGCACAGAAAAATCTGTGCGGTTATTGTTTTGTGCTATTTATTTAAAAACCTATTACTTAATCTTCCCTTTGTTCCATTACTAATTAATAATTTCAAGTAACTATAAATAACCTAGCTACACTCTATTGATTATAAATTAGAAGTCAAAATTATCTGGATCTGGTCCTACTCTTAAATCTTTATTTAAACTATTTATCTTGTCCATATCATCGTCACTTAGATTAAAATCGAATATATCTATATTTTCAGTTAATCTTCTTTCATTTGTAGATTTAGGTATAGTTACTATTTGACTTTGTAAATCCCAACGTAGTACTACTTGTGCTGCTGTTTTATTGTACTTATTAGCTATTTCTTTTAATATCTCATTTTCTAACAATCCATTTCCAGCCATTAAAGGTGACCATGCTTCAACTTGAATATCATTTTCTCTGCAGAATTCTCTAACCTTTTGTTGACTTAA
>NZ_JADNKB010000018.1:0-53100 GCF_015555225.1 Clostridium sp. D46t1_190503_E9 | reverse complement strand
CCTTGATTTTTTTCCATTAGCTTTCACCTCTCTTTATTCCTGCCATCATTAGTCCAACTTCATTTTCATCTGTTTCTAAGGCATTTACTATTCCTATAAGTTCGCCATTATTAACAATAGCAATTCTATCTGAAACATTTAGTATCTCATCTAATTCTAGAGATACTAAAAGTACAGCTTTCCCATTATCTCTTTGTTCAACAAGTCTTTTGTGTATGTATTCTATAGATCCTACATCTAATCCTCTAGTTGGTTGAACAGCTATTAATAAATCAGGATTTGACTGAACTTCACGTCCAATAATCCCCTTTTGTTGATTACCACCTGATAAAGATCTAGCTATTGATTTTCCACCTTCGCCAGCTCTAACATCAAATGTTTCAATAATATTATTTGCATATTCAGTTATCTTACTTCTATTTATAAGTCCATTTTTAGAAAACGGTTCATTTTTATAAACTTTAAGAACCATATTATCTTCCATAGTATAATCAAGAATAAGTCCTCTTTTATGTCTATCTTCTGGGATGTGCGCTATCCCCTCATCAATTCTATTTCTTATTGAAGTTTTAGTAATATCTTTTCCATTAAAGAATATACTTCCACTTTCTATACCTCTCATGCCAGTTATAGCTTCTACTAATTCTGTTTGTCCATTTCCTTCAACCCCAGCTATACCAACTATTTCACCTTTTCTTACATTTAAAGAAAAGTCTTTTAACCCTAAAACCTTCTTATTATTTTTAACTGATAAATTCTCAAGCCTTAATACTTCATCTCCTGGCTTTGCTTCTACTTTATCAACTTTAAATGAAACTTGCCTTCCAACCATCATCTTAGCCATATCAGCTTCAGTAGTTGTTTTAACATCAACTGTTCCTATACACTTTCCTCTTCTTATAACTGTGCATCTATCTGCAGCTGCCTTAATTTCTTTTAGCTTATGTGTAATTAAAATTATTGATTTTCCTTCTTTTATAAGATTTTGCATTATTTTAATTAAATCATCAATTTCTTGAGGAGTTAAAACGGCTGTTGGTTCGTCAAATATAAGAACCTCAGCATTTCTGTATAACATTTTTAAAATCTCAACACGTTGTTGCATCCCAACAGATATATCTTCAATTTTTGAGTATGGATCAACATTTAAGCCGTAAGTTTTTGATAGTTCATCAATCCTTTTAGCAGCACTTTTTATATCTACTGTTAAAAAGTTTTTTGGTTCACAACCTAAAATTATATTTTCTGTTACAGTAAAATTTTCAACTAATTTAAAATGTTGATGAACCATTCCTATTCCTAAATCATTTGCCACATTTGGACTAGAAATTTTAACTTCTTTCCCTTTTACTTTTATTGCTCCAGCTTCTGGTTGATACATCCCAAAAAGCATTCCCATCAATGTAGATTTTCCTGCACCATTTTCACCTAAAAGAGCATGAATTTCTCCCTTTTTTAGTTGTAATGTTACATTATCATTTGCTACAATCCCTGGAAACTCTTTTCGAATGTTAAGCATTTCTACTACATACTCCATATAATTCACCGCTTTCCTCTTTTTATATTTATAAGGAAGCTTAAAGGATAAGCCTTTAAGCTTCCTTATATAAATTACTTAATTAAATCGCCTTTTTCACCAGCTACTTTAATTTTACCTTCTTTTATTTGATTGAATATTTCATCAGCTTTACCTGTAGTTTCTTTACTTAAATTTGGATTTTCTTTTGGAAGTCCAATTCCATCATTTTTTGCATCAAAAGTTAAAGTTTGTCCACCAGGGAACTTGCCTTCTAATTCAGCTTTAACCATTTCATATGAAGCTGAATCTACTTTTTTCATAGCAGAAGTTAAAATGATTGATTTATTATCCTTGTATACACCATCAGCATATTGGTCAACGTCAACACCAACTATCCATGCTTCTTTACCAGCTGTTGCTCTTGTTTTAGCTTCATTTATAGCTCCAACACCAACTCCACCAGCTGCTGTAAATATTGCTTTAACTCCATTATCGAACATAGTTGCTGCTAATTGTTGTCCTGCTGCTACGTTATCAAATGAACCTTGATAAACAACGTTTTCTGCTTTGATATTCATTTTTGTATTCAAGTTCTCATTTGCATATTTAACACCTTGTTGGAATCCCCAGTTAAATTTTTGAACTGATGGTATTTCCATTCCGCCTATGAATCCTAATTCACCTTCTTTTAACTCAAGAGAAGCAGCTACCCCTGCTAAGAAACCAGCTTCATGTTCAGCAAAGAATATAGCAACTGCATTTTCTCCAACCTTTGCTACATTATCATTTCCTTGTTTTCCATTGTTAGGAGACCCATCAATGATTACAAATTTAGCATCTGGATACTTATCTTGAGCTTGGAATATAGCTGTTTCAAATTTGAATCCAGGAGTAACTATAAACTTATAATCTGTATCAAATAGGTTTCCTATTTCCTTCATATACTCTGCTTCTGTAGTTCCAGATGGTTTTAAGTAATTATCTTCAATTTTAAAATCTGCTTTTGCTTTTTCTATACCTTCCCAAGTACCTTGATTAAATGATTTGTCATCAATAGTACCTGCATCAGTAACCATACCTACTTTTAAATCTTTCTTTGTTTGGCCTTCGCCTTTTCCTTCATTCCCATTACTACCACAACCTACAAGTCCAGTAACCATAAGGGCAGCAAGTGTTAGTGCTATTAGCTTTTTTTTCATAATAATCCCTCCATAAAATAATATATAGCAATCTTTGATATACAAAGAAGTGCGTCATTAAATAATATTAACTATTGATACCGCTTACAAATTTGCTTAAATTTTTATTGATTAAACCTATCTTCTGAGCCATTTGAAATTAATTTAGGTGGTATCTTTATTCTTTTAATTTTATTTTTTTCATTAGACTCAAATATTTCTAAAAGCAACTTTATAGATGATTGTCCTAATTCCGTCGGAGAGTCTTCTATATAAGTTAAGTTAATACCTAATATATCTATAAGATCAATTTTATTAAATCCAACTAATGCTATATCATTAGGAATCCTCTTGCCTCTCTCAAATAAAGCTTTAATGACACCTAAAGTCATCCTATTACTACATGAAATTATTGCAGTAGGTGGATTCGGCATATCTAAAAATTCTTTAGTTAATTCATAGGACTTGTCTAAATTAAATTTTCCATCTTTTATATAATTGTCCATAATTGAAATATTATTTTCGATTAATGCCTTTTTATATCCATTAAGCCTATTTGCTGCTGAGCTTGAGCTTATTATCCCCGTTATTATTCCTATCTTATTATGGCCCTTATGTATTAATAAATTTGTAGCATCATATCCGCCTTTTATATCATCAACAAATACTCCATTTAAGTCCATATAATTCAGGTCTGCAGAAACCAATACAATGGGTATATTTATGCTATTTATCATATCAGTAAATATATCTTGAAACTCAGTATCTCCAAATCCAGGAGTCATTATAACTCCTTTTAATCTGTGTTTCTTAACTTCATCTAGCGCTTTAATCTCACTTTTCACATCATTATTTGTGTTAAACAATATTATGTTTAAGCCTACATCTTCTGCGACTTTACTTATACCTTTTATTATCTCACCAAAATATGAATTTGTTATATCTGGAACTATTATTCCTATAGTGTTTGTCTCTCTTTTAGAAAGACTTCTTGCTATTGCACTGGGAACATAATTCATTTCTTCAATAACTTTTAGCACCTTCTCTTTTGTCTCTTCTTTTACATAAGATGAATTATTTAATACCCTAGAAATCGTTGCAGAAGATACGCCTGCTCTTTTTGCTATATCATCTATAGTTACTGCCATTTCATTTCTCCTTATGCATCTCTGATCAAACTTAATAAATTTCTCCTATATGCATATTATATATCTAATATATTGATTTGTACTAGTCCTAAATTCTAATAAATATAAATTTTGATATTTATTTCTAAAATAAGAAGTATAATAATGGATTTTTTTGCCTTTTAATTAAATTTTCTATAATATCAGATGATATTGTCGATTAACTATTTAAATATAATTAAAATTTAACTATCGCTGGTAAAATATTGTTAAGCGCTATTATTTAGTTAAAGAATATTTAATATCCCTTAACTTCTTCATTATTCATTATTTTGATTATGGAGCTTGTACCGAGTCTTGAAGCTCCTTTTTCTATGAATTCTTCCGCTTTTTCAATACTCTTAACTCCACCTGAGGCCTTAATTTTTATATCTTTTCCAACATACTTTTTAAATAATTCTATATCTTCAATAGTTGCTCCACCTGTACTAAAACCAGTAGACGTTTTTATAAATTCTGCTCCAGATTTTGCAACACACTCACATAATGTAATCTTTTCTTCTTCAGTTAAGAGACAAGTTTCTATTATTACTTTTAATATTTTATCTCCACACGCTTCTTTTATTTGTTTTATTTCGTTAGTTATATAGTTGTAGTTTTTTTCCTTTACCATTCCTATATTTATTACCATATCAATTTCATCAGCGCCCTTTTGTATAGCATCCCTTGTTTCAAAAACTTTTACCTCTGTTGTATTATATCCATTAGGGAATCCTATTACAGTACATATCTTTAATGATTCTCCAACATAATTTTTTGCTCTTTTCACGAAAGAAGGTGGAATACATACTGATGCAACTCCATATTTCATACCATCATCACATATGACTTTTATTTCGTCCCATGTAGATGTTTGTAAAAGTAATGTATGATCAACTGTTTTTAATATATCTTTTATGTCCATTTCTATCTCCTAACTCATTTATTTACTCAATTATTTTGTGTATTATATCTGATTTAGCTGGCTTTTCATCAGACATTGTATAAGCTGATAAAAGCATCTCTTCAGCTTTTTCAACTCTAGTCATGTCACTTGTATATATAGTAGCTAATATATCGCCCTTATTTACATAGCTTCCCATCTTTTTGGCTAATATTATTCCAGCACCATAATCTATTACATCATCCTTAGTTTCTCTTCCTGCTCCTGCTAACAATGAAGATATTCCTACTTTTTCTGCATTTAATTCATATACATATCCTTCTTCTTGAGCCTTTACTTCATGTGCTATCTCTGCAATAGTAAATAGATTCTTATCTTCTATTACTCTTGTATCTCCACCTTGGTTAGCTACAAGCTCTTTTAATTTTTCAAGAGCTTTTCCATTCTTAAGAACTTCCTCTAAAATAGCTCTTCCCTTATTTACATCAGCCTCTATATTAGATAATTTAAGCATTTGAGCACCAAGTCTTAAACATAACTCTCTTAAATCTGCTGGACCTCTATCACTTAAAACTTCTATTACTTCTTGAATTTCCAACGCATTTCCTATTGCATATCCTAAAGGTTCTCCATTTAAGGTTATAGCTGCTGATGTATTTCTATTTAATCCCTTTCCTATAGAAACCATAGCTTCTGCAAGTTTTTCAGCATCTTCTTTAGTTTTCATAAATGCTCCATCACCATATTTAACATCTAATAATATCGCATCTGAACCTGATGCAATTTTTTTGCTCATTATACTAGCAGCTATCAAAGGAATACTATCTATAGTAGCCGTAACATCTCTAAGCGCATATATTTTCTTATCAGCAGGTACTATGTTCTGTGTTTGTCCAGCTATTACAAGTCCTGATTTATTAACAAAATCTATAAAGTTGTCTTTTGATACATTTATATCAAAGCCTGGAATTGCTTCAAGCTTATCAAGCGTTCCTCCTGTATGTCCTAATCCTCTCCCTGATAATTTAGCAACCTTTCCTCCAGCTGCTGCAACCATAGGTACCAATATTAAAGACGTTTTATCTCCTACACCACCTGTACTATGCTTATCAACCTTTATTCCATTTATTTCGCTTAAATCAACAACGTCTCCTGATTTAATCATTGCCATTGTTAAATTTACTGTTTCTTCTTTACTAAATCCATTTAAATAAATTGCCATTAATAGTGCTGATGTTTGATAATCTGTAACTTCACCTTTCGTATAACCTTCTATAAAAAATTCTATTTCCTCTTTACTCAACTCTTTTTTATCTCTCTTCTTAGCAATAATATCAAAAGCTCTCATATTAAAACCTCCATTTACTCCTCGTATTTATTTAATTTAACCCAAGTTTCAAGTTCATCTTTATTCTTAGGTATATTTAACTCATCATTCACTATTTTTGATTTTATCTTATTAACAGTTTTCATAACCATTGGATCTAATTCTACTTCTGACCCTTCCCTAGTAATATCTATAATACCTTCTTTTAATCCTGATAAATGTACCCCATCATTCCAAGTGTTATCATTAATATATTTAATTTCATTAAAAATAATTTGATTCATATATCTTATAGATGTAGAAACTATAACACTCGGATCAAAATAATTTTGATTTTCATCTACTCCAAAAGCATATCCGCCACTTTCTTTAGCTGCTGAAAAGACACCAAGTCCTGATGCTCCTGCTAAGTGTTGTATATATTTAACCCCTTTGCTATACATCAATAACGAAGTTTCCTTAGCCTTAAGAGGATTTTTAAAATCGTTTACTATAGCTGTCATAACTTCCCCCTCTGGATTAATATATTTAAATCCAGCTTCAAATCCTATTGATCCCTCTCTTAAATATGGCACGTCCATTCCTAATATTATTCCTGCTTTACTCATATATCCCGTCTTCTCATACTCTTCTTTACTTAATATTCCGGAAATAACTCCATTCAAAAATGCCTGTTCTTCCCATCTTGTATAGATAGAACTTATATTTTTTGCTTCAAGCTTTGAATCTATTAAAGTAAACTTTTGATTAGGGTATTTTTTTGAAACCGCTTTCACATCACTTTCTTGTTCAGGACCAATAGCAATTATTAATTGATATTCTTCTGTTTCTGCAAATTCCATTATGCTTTTTTCATACTCTTCAGGATGTATTGGTTCTGCATAATCAAATTCTATACCTAACTCCTTCTGCGCTTTTAGTAAACCATCATATATTAAATCATTAAATGACTTATCTCCTAATCCGCTTCCAGTAAAGATAACTGCTATTTTTAAGTTTTTTTCTTCCTTTGCCTTTAAGCTATTATTCATATTAACACCTAAGGATGCTACAAAAACTATTGTTATAATTAATATTAATGTTCCCATCAATATTTTATTTAACTTTTTAATCATTTAATCTCCTTTATAGTGGATAATAACCTATAATATCTTTTATTCAATCTAATTATACATTAATAAACTCTTACTTTATATAAAGAATATTGATATTAAATATAATTATTTGGATATAATTTTATTATCAATTCATTATTACTTATCTTATATTTGTAAAATATTGATTTTCTATAATTTATTTGACATTTTGTTATAACATTATCAATACCTATCTTCTTCTGGTGAAATTCCTGTATACTTTTTATAATTTTTTGAGAAATATCCCGCATTAGAATAACCTACTTCTAAGGCAACTTGAGATATTTTCATATCTGTATTTTTTATTAACTCTTTAGCTTTGTTTATTCTATAAATAGTTAAATACGTACTAAAATTTTCTCCTACTTCTTCTTTAAAAAGCCTTGAAAAATATTCATGCGATAAATATATGTGCTTAGATACATCCATAAGAGAAATATGTTTTTTATAGTTATCTTCTATATACTTTAGAGCCTTTTCTATCGATCTCGAATATACTTTAGACTTAATAATATTCTGCTTATCTAATTTTTCTTCAGTTGTAATTCTCACCTTAGATTTTATTATTTCATTTATCTTGTGGAGTATTTCACTAAGTTCCTTAGGCCTAATATCTGATTTTATTAAATACTCGTAAACTCCACAACTTATAGCTTCTTTAGCATATGAAAACTCTGCAAAATTTGTTAGTATTATTATATACACTTCTGGTGCCACTTCTTTTATTCTTTTAGAAAGCTCTATCCCATCCATAACTGGCATCTTTATATCTGTTATAATGACATCTGGTGTACTCTTTAAGACAATATCATAAGCTTCCTTTCCATTGCTTACACTTCCAACTATATTGAAATCCTCTGAAATATTTTTTATAGTGTATCCAATCCAATCTCTTATTGGTCCCTCATCCTCTACAACTAATATATTTAACATAGTCCATCCTCCTTATTTAGGTAATTTAAATATAATCCTTGTCCCATTCCCTTCTTGACTTTTTATCTCGATCCCATAATCCTTTCCATAATTCAATTGTATTCTTTCATGAACGTTAATCAATCCCACTCTATTTATAGATTCTTTATTCTTAAAAACATTATTTATTTGAATGCTACTCATTCCTTTACCATTGTCACTTATTTCTATAATTATATATTTATCGTTTACATAACCCTTTATTTTTATCTCACCCTTATTATCTTCGTTCTCCATACTATAAAAAATAGCATTTTCAACAATTGGCTGCAATATTAATGCCGGAACCATTATGCTTTTTATATTTTCATCTATACTTATATCTACTTTAAATCCACCAGGATACCTAATTTGTTGAAGTTCTACATAAGTTTTAACTACTTCTATCTCATCTTCTAATGAAATAAGTTCACTAGCCCTAGGCAATATATTTCTTAATAACTTCGAAAATTTATATAACATTTCTTCTGCATCATCATTTTTATTCATAGAAACTAAAAATCTGACTCCACTCAAAGTATTATACAGAAAATGAGGATTAATTTGGGCTTGCAAGAAGCTTAACTCTGCTATACGCTTTTGTTTTTCCTTTTCCTTTATTTCCTCTATAGAATCATCCAACCATTTAACCATATTGTTAAATGATTCTTCTAACATGCCAATTTCATCATCTCTATCAACCTCAACTTTAACTTTTAAATTTCCTCTCATTACTTTTTCTATTGTATTTTTTATATTTATAACTGGTTTAGTAACCCAAATAGAAATTTTATAAATAACTATAAATGAGACAATGGTTACTAAAATTAAAGTTAACAAAAACTTTTGTGTTATTTGCTTTATCGGTTGTCTAACTATATGTAGTGGTATTTCTTCAATTATTGACCATCCATACCTATCTAATGTAGATACCATCTTCATAAACTCTACATTATCTCTTTCAAATATTGAGTACCATTCCTCTGTTTCTATGTAATTTCCATAATCTAATTTTTTATAATAATTTTCTCCTATTAGCCTTTTATCTTTGCTTGATATTATATTTCCTTTTATATCTATAATATATATATTTCTACCATCCTTAATAATCTTATTATACCTATCATAAAGCATTTTCTCACTTACATCCATGATAAGAACTCCTAATGTTTCATCTGAAATCAAGTCCTTTATTACTCTGCCCATTCTAAATATACACTTATAAGGCCCTATCCCATCTTCATCTTCAAATGTACTGATAAGAACCGTACTCCCATCAGCTTCAATTATTTTATTATACCAAAGCTCATTTTTTATCGAATCCATCGTATATTTATTTTTAGAATACGTGCTAAAATTTAAACCGTTTTCAGAAATTACATAAAGCTCAGGCTTCATATTATACTTTCCGTATTTCCATACTTGTTCGTTTAATAAGCCTTCTACATATTTACTAGAATCCATAACATCATCTGTATTTTCTATTACTTCCTCTGCTTTAACAGATAGAGCACTTACTAATTTATTATCCTCAACGATGTTATTTCCAATCTCCTCAATATTTGATACTAATATAGAAATATTATCTGAAACTTCTTCTAAAATTTCACTATTCATTTTCCCCATTTCAACTTGAACTATCTTATTTGTATCCTTTATTGACCACGTTCCTATAACTACAGAAACTGCTATTATAAATAAATTTAAAAGTAAACATAACTTTAAAGTTATACTCTTTGTTTTCATAAGCTTAAACCTCTTGTAATATATTTGCATCTTTTATACAAGTTATTTTACTAAATTTATCTCATATATGTCCATCTTTATTCTACTAAAAGTATTTAGATATATAAGTTATTATGAGGATTATTAATTAAAGCATGTATTTTGGAATAAATAAATTATTATTGAATTAATCATATAATTTATATTATTTAATTTATCAGCTTTCTCACTGAATAATAGCATATTTATATTTTATATTAATAATAAAAGCTGAGAGTGTAGCCTCTCAGCTTTTATTAATTACTTTTTATTTAATGCAGCATTAATCAATCCACTAAATAATGGATGTGGTCTATTTGGTCTTGATTTTAATTCCGGATGGAATTGTACTGAAACATACCATAGATGATTTTTAACTTCAACAATTTCTACTAGTCTTCCATCAGGGCTAGTTCCAGTAATAGCCATACCCGCTTCTTCTACAGCTTTTCTGAATTCATTATTAAATTCATACCTATGTCTATGTCTTTCATATATTAATTCATCATTATAAACTTCATAAGCTCTACTGTCCTTATCTAACTTACATGGATATAATCCTAATCTCATAGTTCCACCTAAATCTTCTATATCTTTTTGATCAGGCATTATATCAATTACAGGATATTTAGTCTCAGGATCAATTTCAGCACTATTTGCTCCTTCGTATCCTAATACATTTCTTGCAAATTCAATTACTGAACATTGCATTCCTAAACATATTCCAAGAAACGGCACATTATTTTCTCTTGCAAACTTTATCGATTCTATCTTTCCTTCAATCCCTCTGTCTCCAAAACCTCCTGGAACTAAAATACCATTACAGTCTCCTAAAATTTCACTACTATTATCTTTATTAACATCTTCAGCATTAACCCATTTAATTTCTACATTACAATCATTAGCTAAACCACCATGATTTAAAGCCTCAACTATTGAAATATATGCATCATGTAATTCTACGTATTTCCCCACTAAAGCTATCTTTACATTTTCCTTTAGATTCTTTACCTTTTGAACCATTTGAATCCATTCAGTATTATCTATATCTCTGCAACCTAATTCTAATTTTTCACAAACTAATCTATCTAAACCTTCTTTATGTAACATAAGTGGAACTTCATATAAGTGCTCTGCATCTAAGTTTTGTATAACACATTTAGCTTCTAAATTACAGAACAATCCTATCTTAGCTTTTATATCGTCTGATAATTCCTTCTGAGATCTGCAAACAATAATATCTGGCTGTATCCCTATACTCCTTAACTCCTTAACTGAATGTTGAGTTGGTTTTGTTTTTAATTCTCCAGCTTTTCCTAGGTAAGGAACTAACGTTACATGTATAAAACATACATTTTCTCTACCAACCTCATATTTAATTTGTCTTATCGCCTCAAGAAATGGTTGAGACTCTATATCTCCAACTGTTCCACCAATTTCTGTAATTACTACATCTACTTCTTTTTCTTTAGCTACTCTATAAACTCTATCTTTTATAGCATTTGTAATATGTGGTATTACTTGAACTGTACCACCTAAGTATTCTCCTCTTCTTTCTTTGGATATTACAGACCAATATATTCTACCTGTTGTAACATTATTATTTTGGCTTAAATTTTCATCTATAAACCTTTCATAATGCCCTAAGTCTAGGTCTGTTTCTGCTCCATCATCAGTTACAAATACTTCCCCATGCTGATATGGACTCATTGTACCTGGATCTACATTCAAATATGGATCGAATTTTTGTATAGAAACTTTAAGCCCTCTATTTTTTAATAATCTCCCTAATGATGCTGCTGTTATTCCTTTTCCTAAAGAAGATACTACTCCTCCCGTTACAAACACGTACTTAGTTTTCATACTTTTCCTCCAAAAAAATAAAATTTTTTAATTTATTTTCTTGACACTAAATCCCCTACTTGATATAATCATAATTACCTCACTATTTATGATGGGTTTATAATGCCTAAATTCAATAAATAGTATGATATCATAGAAGAATAAAAAATTCTAGTACTTTTTTATTTATTTATATTATTTTATTTAATCCCTCTTCAATTTTAAAATACATTTCTCTGAACTCTTTATTTATTAATAATTTTTCTTGAGCTTTATTGATGTTATAATTAATACTTTTGTCACTAATAATATCAAGCATTTCTTTTACTTTTTCTTTATCAAGACACTTGTAATTTTTTAATAATAAAAGAAATATATATTTATTTTCTTTCTTTTTTAATTTCTTATTGATTTCTCTTGCGTCGATTCCTAAGTGTGCACATAAAACATTTATAACTATAGTTGTTTTGTCTAAGTTATTTGCACAATTCACAATATCACCTCTATTCTCTATATTATTTCCATTATTTACTCTACATATTCATTTCTATCTAAAAAAAATAAAAACCTTAGTAAAAAAGTTTTAAATATACACTTAGTTACTAAGATTAATTATACAATATTAATTTGTCTTAACATTTACTGCTAATTTAGTTGTTATCGGAGGTTGACCTGCAAGTTCCATTGAATATTTAGCCACTATGTCTCCACCATTCTCATCTATATCTACTTCTAAATATTCAGTATGTATTTGTAAATCTAAAACTCCATATGGAGTATTATATAATGATATAGACGTTTCTCCCTTCTTAAAATCCATTTTCGCACTTGTACTACCTTCTCTCTCAAGCACTAATGCATCATTAAGCATAGTTAACGTAGTTGTCGTTCCATTCATTCCTGATATTTCTGTTTCTTCATATACAGCTTTAAATCCATCTTCTGTTACAAAAAATTCCCCTGGAGTAACAACTTCTATAACATCTTCTTTGTCTAAATCATTAAAACTCCTTAATGATATAACTGCTTTCTTTTTCATCTAATCCCCTCCACTTAATTTTATTTACTTTCAATACTTTTATAACTATTTATCTTTTATAATAAAAACTAAAATCAACTTGTCCAAAACGTATATCAAGATTTCAAACTTAATAAAATATTTTTATTAAGCAATGTATTTCATCTACTATTTTATTTTTTGCACTATAGTTTATTTATAAAATATAGTTTAGATTTATTATAATAAATTATCAATATTTATATTTTAACTTTTATAGATTATTTATCCTTATCTTTAAATAAAACCTCAAATATTTTAGATTTAAATTTAATATTAGCTTTTTTATTCTTATTTTCATTTTCAGACCTTATATTATTTTCATCTTTAGCTTTTTCTTCAGAAAGCTTTTCTTCAATTTCTTTAGAGTCAACTGCATCTTTTGTTCCATCTACAAAACATAAAGGAGGAAACATTACACACCACCAATTTTGCCCCTTTGCTTCTCCTATTAAAATCCTATAAGCCTCATATTCTCCTTGAGGGAAAATCAAATCACCATAAACCTTATCAGGGAAATTTTCTCTTGAAAGCATACTTGTTACATCGTATGAATATCCATTTTCAATAACAGTATTTTTTGCAATTAATTCTATTTCTGATTTGTTACTAACTATAAATTCTCTTGCTTCACTTAGATCTTTACAATCCTTTAATTTATCTGAAACATACTCTATAACTTTATCTCTTACTTTTAATTTTAAATTTTGATCCTCTTCACTATCACTATTAGCTATAACATGAAATCTTATTATCTCATTTACAATATCATCATAAATCAATTCATGATTTTCTTCAACACCTTGTCCAATTACAACACCAGAACATCCTGTCATACTAAATATAATAAATATTAAACAAATAATAAAAACTCTTTTCTTCATAATTCAAAACCCCCTTATAGCTAAATTATTGCCACATTTCGGAGGTTTATACTTACAAATTAAATTGTTCTTGTTATAAATACATCAGAATACTTTTCCTTCATTTTTTCAAAACACCTTTGAGCCTTAAGCATATCATCAAAGAACGCAAAAACAGTAGGGCCACTACCACTCATCATAGTTCCCATAGCCCCATTATGCCTCATCTCCTCTTTAATACTTATAAGAATTTTATGCTTTCTCAAAGTAACATTTTCAAGTAGATTCTTCATATTATCGCAAACTATTTTCAGATTATCATTATTAATGGCATCTATTATTAAATTTGTATTAGGATGGTTTCTAGCCTTTTCCATATTAAATTCTTGATATACACTATTCGTAGATACCCCAAAAGGCGGCTTGACTAAGACTATTATCTTATCTTTAAACCCCTTTAATTCTGTAACTTCTTCACCTATTCCTTTACACAAAGCAGTTCCACCCTTTATACAATAAGGAACGTCTGCACCTAATTTCAATCCAAGAACCATTAGTTCCTCATCAGATACATTAATGTTAAAAAGAAAATTCATTATCTTCAAAACAGCAGCTGCATCAGTACTTCCACCTGCCAATCCTGCACATACTGGTATATTCTTTTTTATATTTATATTTACTCCACTATCTATATTATATTTTTCAATAAATAATTGTGCAGCCTTATAAGCTAAGTTTCTCTCATCTGTTGGAACATATGGTTTATTACATTTTATAGTTATTTCTTTTTTTTGCTTTTCTATAACTATTTCATCATACAAATCTATAGATTGCATAATCATTTCTAACAAATGATACCCATCTTCTCTCTTTCCTACTATATCTAAAGATATATTTACCTTAGCATAAGCTTTCATTCTCATACTTTTGTTTCCTTTCAACTATAATATAAATATTTTAAAATAAACTTCAGAGATAACTCTGAAGTTTATTTTAATTATATATTTTTTTAGTAATATAGTAAACTAGGAATACTTAAACTCTAACTCTAATTTGAAGCTTAGATATTAGATATATTTCTTTCTTCTCTGTAACTAGAAAATTTATTTATAATATTTACTAATGGTTTCATATCTTCAAAAAATACTATTACCGTATCCCCACTATTAGCCATATTAAGTGCTTTTTCAAATGCATCTTCTTCCCTTAATATAACCTCATATTTCTTTCTATCACTACTGCTTCGCATACCATCAACTATTAATTGGGCGATTTCCCCTTGCTTTCTTCCTCTCAAATCTTTATCTTCTTTTACTATACTATAATCTAAATATTTAGATGCTATTCTTCCTATTTCTTTAGCTGTCTCATTGCTTCTATCTCCTGGAATGCCTATTACTCCGTACAACATCCCATTATTGATTTCTTTCACAGCAGATAGAACTGAATTATATCCATCCACATTATGCCCATAGTCCAATATGACATTTATACCATTTACATCATAACAATTAAATCTACCTGAATTTTTATGTGAGTTTAATAGGTAAGTTGTAATTCCATTTTTTATCATACAGTAGTCTATTCCCATTCCCACTAAAGCTCCACATATTGCCAAAGTATTTTCAATGTTAAAGGATAATTTTCCATCTAAAGTTATTGGTACTTCTTTTATGCCACATATCACATATTTCTTTCCATTGTTAGAAACTACAATATCATCATTTTCTAAATAAACAGATATATTACTTATTTTGCTTTGTTTTAATAGTGGATTATTTGAATCCTTACTAAAGAATATTATATTAGCTTTTATTCTATCTAATATAGATTTACTCCAATAATCATCTGCATTTAATACAACATATCCATCCTCTTTAACTACTTCTCCAACTAATGATTTTACATAGCATAGTTCTTCCATGCTATTTATTCCATCAATGCCTAGGTGATCTTCTCTAATATTAGTAATTACTGCTACATCAGCTAAATCATAAGCTAAGCCTTTTTTAATTATCCCACCTCTTGCAGTTTCTAAAACAGCTACATCAACATCACGATTTAGTAAAACAGATTTGGCACTTTCAAACCCTGTATCATCACCACTATCAATACATTCATCATTTATATATATTCCGCTAGTACTTGTCATTCCCACACAGTACCCCATTTTGCTTAAAGTATGGCTTATTACCCTTGTTGTTGTTGTTTTTCCATTGGTACCTGTAATTGATACAACAGGTATATTGTGTGGCTTATCATTATATAGCATATTAACTATTTCTTTACCTATATCTCTCGAAATACCCTTACTTGGATTTAAATGCATTCTAAGCCCTGGGGCAGCATTTACCTCCATTATTATTCCGCTGTTATATATAGGTTTGGATATATCTTCTGCACATATATCTATTCCACATATATCTAAATTTAAAGTTTTAGCAGCTCTTATACATAGATTTATATTTTCTTCACATATTTCATCTGTATAATCTATAGCTTCTCCACCAGTTGATAAATTAGCATTTTTCCTTAAAAATATAGTTTCTCCAGAAGTTAAAATATCATCTAATTCTTTTCCTTGTTCATTTATACATTTAATTACTTCTTCATCAATCTTTATTTTTGTTAAATACTTTTCATGATCTTCCCCTCTTTCAGGGTTTTGATTCAATTTATCTATAAGTTCAATTACCGTATTGATTCCATTTCCTTCTACATAAGGAGGCATTCTGCGTGATGCAGCTACAACTTTATAATTAACTACACAAACTCTAAAATCATTTCCTTTATAATATTTTTCTATCATTAAATTTTTAAATTTATCTTTAAGTGTTTTATATACATTTAATAATTCTTTTTCATTTTTAATATTAAGAACTACACCCTTTCCCTGATTACCATATTGAGGTTTTAACACTACAGGATATCCTATTTCTTCTGCAGCCCTTAATAAATCTATTATATTTTTAACTCTTAAACCTTTCGCAACAGGAATCCCCTGGTTACTTAACAATTCTTTTGTTAACAGTTTATCACAAGAAATATCAACAGATACACAATTTGTATTAGCTCCTATAGAAGCTTCAATTATTCTTCCTTGTTTCCCATATCCTATTTGATGAAAATTTCCGCTCCCAAGACTGATAACTGGTAATCCTATTTTTTGAGCATAATCACATATCGATTTTGTACTAGGTCCCATTGATTCATCTCTCAAAATACATTTTAATAGCTCTATTCTTTCATCATAATTTATAGGTATTTTATTTATTAACGCATTTATTATATCAACTGCTAACTTTATACTTTCTATACCTACCTCTTCATATATATATTGACAAATTATATAGTAATGATCGCCTTCTACCTCTCTTGCTTTACCATAGTGTACATCAATTCCTATTTTATTTTGTATCGCTATAGCCATATGCTCACATATATGAGCTAAGTATGTTCCTTCTATTAACCTTTTTACAAATCCTCTTTCTTCATCAATTCCACATCTATGTGTATTTAATTCTGGAATCATATTAATAATATTATCATTGAAATCTTCTATGTCTTTACTCGGTATTTCAGAATACCCTTCTAAATCAACATCTACTTTCATACATTTTTTATAGGAATAGATGTTTTTTCCCTTAAAGACCTTAGTCTCTATTATCTTCATCTTTATTATTTTCCTCCTCAAAAGGTAACTTCGTTAGTAGATTAAATCTATCTCCTTCTTTTAACACATGTAAATTTACGTTAAACATACTTAATACTTCATCATAAAATTGTTCGGATACATTGCTATGTGTTATATTTCTAGCATCCAAAAAATATACAGCGCCAGTTCCAATAACTTGTGCTATTCCACTATCTCTCACTACTATAGCTGTATCCTCATCTATACCAATCCCTAGAACCTCTGGATTTTGCGCTATACCTGTTAGTAATCTTCCAATTCTACCTCTTTGCGCAAAATGTTGATCTATCATTATTCCCTTTACGAACCCAAGCCCAGGAGCCATTTTTAAAGTACATTTTCTTGGAGATTCATCATCATCTCCTTTAACCACCATAGTATCACTCATAACAGAAGCTCCTGCAGATGTGCCTACTATTATACAACCTCTGGAACTTGCCTCTTTTAATGAATCATAAATAGGTGTTCCCCCTACTAAACTTGTTATACGTAATTGATCTCCACCCGTAAAGAATATAAGTTGTGCTTCTTTTACAAGATTTATATTTTCTTCATTTAAAGAATCGGCTCTCTCTTTTATATTTAAACCTTTTATGTTGATAACGCCTAACTGCTTAAATACTTTTGTGTATTTTTCCAATGCCTCTGTTGGATATTCTGTTGCTATTGTAGCAATTAAAATATTGTCTTTTTCTTTATCTATGGAGTTACATACTTTTTTCAATATTTCTTTATCGCCTTCTTTATCTTCTGCTCCTCCGATTATTATTAAATCGCCTTTAATTTTTTCTGCCATTTTCTCACCTCTTATCTTATGCATTCCTTATTTTATCCACCCTAGCAAAATATTATTCACTATAAGATGCAATTACCAATTCCACTAAAAAAATAATGATTATAGAATAAATAGAAATCTATTCTATAATCATTATTAAATACTTTAATTATTAAGAATTAAAATATAGCTCTTCCCGGTATTATTAATTTATCGCCTTGTTTTATGTTTTCATTTCCATCTAATTCATTTAATTTATTTAATTCATCCATAGTTGTATTATATTTCTTTGCTAAGTCCCATAAAGTATCACCTTCACCAACAACATATATAGTTATTGATGATTTTTTTTCTTTAATTTCAGCTGGTCCTTCAACAACATCTATTACACATTCTTTATTTACTTTATGACAAACCTTTATAGTAAGTCCAACATTAGCTCTTATAGAAATCGAGTTTCCTTCTATGCTAGCATCCAAAGTTTCTAGAGATATCTTTATTAATGCATTCATTCCTTTTTTACTACCTTTTATATCTGCAGCAGTAATAAATGGAACTTCTCCTGTTACCATACCATAATTTAATTCTTCACCTACAAGTCTATAAATAACAGATACTTTAACTACCCCTTCAACTTTAACTTTGTCATCTTCAACCATTTTGTCTGTAACAATAGGATGACCAGTTACACATATTATCTGTTCTAATCTATCTTCTTCATTTTTTAACTCTATATTATCTTTAGCCATAGCCTCTGTGTTTGTTATTGAATGTATAGCTCCGAACTCTTTATCATCTTTTTCAAGATCAATATTCATAGTTGGACAGTATGCATCCTTTAACATTTCAATCTTATCTTTTGAATAAACTTTAACTCTTCCTTTAACCAAGAACTCTATGTCTACTACTCTATTTTCTCCTAAGTCATCTAAATTAATTGCACATTGTTGATCTTTAATATTTAAGTTTAATGAACTAATCATATCACTTGATATACCAGGCATTTCTTCTTCTTTTGATAGATAAACATCATCTTGTAAAGTTATAAGTTCTTTATTTTCTTTACCTTTATATAATACCTCAATTCTACAATAGCAACCAACATATACCTTGTCTTCTACAATCTTAATTTCTTTTTTATGAACATTCATAGCACATTTTAAAACTTCTTCAATTTCAGGTTTATCCATAGTTACTTTAAGCATAGATTTACCTATTAAATCAACTTCTTTTTCTCCCTTTACACCGTTAATAACTTCATCCTTTTTCTTAATTTGTATATCTTCTTTACCTTCAATATCCTTTACGTATTCAAATTCACCATTTTTATATACTTCCCATCTTAGGGTCAATATACCATCAATACCTACCTTTCTTTCATTCATCCAATCAGCTTCAATATGTTCTATCTCGCACTCAACGTCGCATAATATATTATGTTCATCACTATTAAGATCAAGATAGTTGGCAAATTTATCAGTAAAAACAACTGAATGTATTTTATTTGATGGTGAATCTGTTATAGTTTCATCCTTTGGTAAATAAAATACTATATAATTTAATTGCCCTTCTACCATAATCTTGTCTCCAAGAATTTCCTTATTAGTTATGGTAGCTTTTGCATCTACTCCCAATACTTCTTTCATATCAGGATATTGTGAATCTCTTATTAGATATTCTCCCTTTAGTACATGATTAGTTAAATTTTCTCTAAGTAATTGTTCATAGTGAACGACTTCTTTTATTACATCTATTTGTGACATATAATCCCTCCCATACAATACCTAGTATTATATATATTTATGACTATATATATTTATTCATGCTTAACTAAAATATTGCTAAAATAAAAAAATCAAATTTCAACATTTTAATTACTCTTATTTACATTATAGGATTGTTTATCTAAATATATGTCGAATTATAATAATTGCCTAAGATTTTTTTCTGTTTTTTTAAATAATATGTTGACATATAATAAAATATGTCGTATTATAAAAGAGGTTATTGACCATATAACCTCTCATAAATTCTCAATACCCTTTTATACCATAGTTGAAAGATGGAAACCCACCATCTTTCTTTTTTTTATAAAAATAAAAAAAATATAGAGCTTCCATTAAAAGAAGCTCTATTCTCTATAAAGCAAAATATAATTGTACTGTCTTAGTTAATACATCTGAATAGCTGTATGTTACTGTTCTTTGAATATCATTTTCTAGTCTTACTACAAAAATGCTTGGGTGAGCACTTTCTATTACTCCGTTGTTTACTAGGATTTTTTTTCTCCCACCGTTTGCCTTCAGAGTTACTTTATCTCCTATATGGTCTTCTATATCCCTCTTTATAGCGGCGATAGTCTTTACTTTTTCCACATAAACACCTTCTTTCTAAATAATATTATACACCCAAACCCACTTTTTGTCAAGCAAAATTTATATTTTATCACCTTTGATGCAAGTTGTCAATGTAAACTTTTACCTTTTTAGTGATCTTTTATACATTTATTAGTATATCTATCTTTTGTTTTTTTATACATTTTATTTGTATAATTAATAAATAAGTCATATTTTAGTCTAAAAATAAAAACCCACTGCGTTTTCAGTAGATTTTTAATAAATAAATATTTATATATATGGTGATCTTGGGTATCCTTCTCTATATTTACCTCTTGTTTGTAAACCCCCAATTCCTTTTGTTCCTGTAATTGTATTATCTATAACATCTGTTATCGATACAACCTTATCAATTCTTGTATATGCTATTTTTTCACATACAAATACAGGATCTAGGCAATGGATTAATACCCTATTAGGCGAACTTGCAAAATTAGCCCCTGCATCTAACATACATTCATAACAGCTTTGACATGCTCCTGCAAAAATTACTAATTCATCATAGCTAGAATTATAATTTCTTAAAGCTTTTACTGCCTCTATATAATATCTTGAATTTCTATAATTATCTAGATTCAAATAATCGTCTGTTACTCTTAGAACACTATCATGTCCAGTTAAAACAACTATATCTGGTTTAATTTCTTTAACTAAGTCAACAATTAACTCTGGTTGTTTCCTTTCAGGAATTGCTCTACCTACAGCCTCTAAAGACAACTGCTTATAAACCTTAAGGCACATTTCAAGATACTCACTATCACCATCTATGTGAAGTATTTTTCCCGGCCTACCAAATATCAACTCTTTATTTTGCTGTGCTTTAGAGGACTTACTCCCCCTTGTTAAGTTATTAATCATATTAATAGCTTCTGTATCACCTCTCATTGATACAGCCTTCTTTATAGCTTCATCTACCCTGGTATTTAATATCTTTTCTTTTGCTCCTACATATTGTCCATCCACTTCTTCTAAATCTTCTTTTTTGGAATCAGCTATAATTCTTATACTAATACCTTTTAATACATAAACAGGATTACCATCTTCATCTTCTTTAATATCTATTATTTTGAATGTAATATCCTTATCATATGATTTCCTAACTACTAAATCACCTATCTCCATTTTTCCCTCTTAGTTTATTACTTTATATTATCCTATGTCGAATTTTATTTATTTGTACATAAAAAAAGTGCACATGGCACTTTTTTTAATCTAACTTGTACTCTTTTTTAAATTCTTCTAAAAACTTAAGCATAGCTTCTTGTTCATTTATTATAGATTCAATTTTGTTTCCAAAAGTATTTTGCCCCCAGTTAACTTCATTATAATAATATCTATTAGCTAGTCTCCAATATCTTTGTGGAAATTGTAAATACGCATATAATACCTTGTATTCACTATCTAAAAGTGGTGAAACTTCATTATATGATTCTATAATTGCATTTGCAAAATTTATATCCCAATCAACTCTTTTTAGAACTTTTATCATAAAATTAGAAATATCAAAAGTCCTTATTTCTCTTTTACAGTAATCAAAATCAATTACATTACAATTATTGTTTTCATCTAAAATTATATTATGATATGTGAAGTCATGATGGCAAAAACTTTTATCATTTTCTGCTATTTCACATAACTTCATATATTCTGATTCCTCTAATGTTTTTAAAGCTTTTTTACCTATCTCTTTATAGAATTCCATTGATTTTAAATATAGTAAATCAAAATTATTTTTATTATTTTTCTTTCTTACCATATCTCTCATTTTATCAAAGGACTTTATTCTTTTATTCATAAGGTGAGTCCATCTACCCAAGTCACTCTTTAGCTTAGAATTTTCTGGAGGATCATATCCTTTTGATGCCTCATGCAAGCTAGCAAGAGTTTTTGCTGCTAATTTCACCTCGTCTATGTTATGAAAATCGCATTCTCTACCCTCTATCCATTCAGATAGTGTATAAAGATCTTCATTAACTAGGGCATATGGTTCCCCATCTATGTTTAAAAAATATCTATCAACACCCTTAAAACCATTATTTATTAAATGTTCCTTAGCGCCGTAAACAAATAATAGCTTTTGAGGACCATAATTAATCTTCTTTAAACATCTTTCACCCTTATTAGTCTTTAAATAATATACTCCTTTATTTGCTTTTAAAACCTCAATTTTCACGTCAAATTGTCTTTCTATTTCAAATTCTCTCATCATAACGCTCACCCCCTTTATATTTATATGACTATATGTATTCTTTTATTAACATTTTATTCCTATATTTAATATAATAAATTAAAAACAATGTGAAAGGATTAAATCATGAAGATAGGCATAGATGGCAGAGCTGCAAAATGGTATAGAGGGACTGGAATTGGCACATATACTTATCAACTTATAAATAGTATAAATAAGGTTGATAAACTTAATGACTACTTAGTTTTTCTACCTGAAAATTCAGCTCTAGATTTAAGTGACAATTTCAAAGTTGAATCAGTAAAGGCCACTTCGAATTCTAATTTTTGGGATGAAGTTAGAGTTCCTAACATTTTAAATGATACTAATATAGATATCTACCACGTCCCTCAAAATGGTGTTGGTCTTTCTCAAAACATAAATTGTCATAAAACTATTACTTTGCATGATATAATCCCATTGAGAATGCCAGAAACAGTTAGTGATCGTTATTTATATATATTTAATAATGAACTTCCTAAAATCATAAATGATTGTGATGGTATATTAACCGTTTCTGAATTTTCAAAGCAAGATATATCAAAAGAATTTAATTTTCCTGAGGATAAAATTTTTGTTACACATCTTGCTGCTGAGGATATATATAGACCTTTGAATAAGTGTCAATGCAAAAAAATTATTGAAGAAGAATATGATATAAAAGATGATTTTATTCTTTATGTAGGTGGTTTTAGTCCTAGAAAAAATATAGTGGGCTTAATAGAAGCATTTTCTCTTCTTTCTAGAACTAGAAAAAAAAATCTTAAGCTAGTTATAACAGGTAAAAAAGGAATTTCATATGACATATATAAAAAGAGAACTGTAGATCTTAATATAGAAGATGATGTTATTTTTACCGATTTTATCCCTCTTGAAAAATTACCCATTTTTTATAATGCATCTGAATTATTAGCCTATCCTTCATTCTATGAGGGATTTGGTTTACCTCCATTAGAAGCAATGGCTTGTGGCACCCCAGTTATAGCATCTAACGTGACTTCTCTTCCAGAAATCTGTTATGACTCAGCTTTGCTAATTAATCCTTACGATATAGATGCTCTAAAATCTGGGATAGAAAAAGTTTTATACGATACTGATCTTAAGACAAGGATGATTAATCAAGGACTAATAAACAGTTCCAAGTATTCATGGAATATAACTGCCAAATCAACACTTAAGGCTTATGAAAGAATCACTAACTCTTAATATATCCAAATTAAAAGGACATCAAACCACAAAAATATGATGTCCTTTTATTTATTAATAAAAATATTCACTCATTTCAGTTATAAAATTTTCAATAAAATCTTGTCTATGATTTTCATTACCAATTTTATCTTTTAATCTATTAAAGAAAACTTCATAATCCCATTTCTTTTGTTTATAGTAATAATCTCTTGATATTGTTATAAAATCTTTTGGGAAACTAATAATTGCATATATAAGTTTAATTTCTTGTTTACTTAATTTTTCTATGGAATTATACGAATCTAAAATTAATTTGAACTTATTTAAATCATAGCAACTATTTTTTATTACTTTTATTGAGTAATTTGCTATATCTACTGCTCTAGTATCTATCTTACAGTAATCAAAATCTATTATTTTAACATTATCTCCATCAATAATAAAATTATGGTGTGCTAAATCATTATGACATAGAACCCTTTTATTAAAATCCTCTAGCATTGAATTATATTCACACATAGCCAGAAGTTCTATAGATTTTTGTATTTGATTAATATTACTATCAACATGTTCTAAGAATACTTTATCAAATTCATTTTTATACCTAAACCTTAAAACATACTCCTTAATATTAATTAAATCTTCTTTTGCCTTACTAAATTGGTACGGTAAATATTCTCCTAAATTCCCTTTAACTATTTCTGTACTTAATTTATTAAATATTCCTTTTGATGCATTATGCATATTAGCTATACTTTTAGCACACATTTCAACTTCAACAGGGTTAGTAAATGTTGCTTCTCTTCCTTCTATCATGTTTAATAAAACATAATTATTAGAAGCAAATTTATAAGTTATTTCCCCCTCTTTACTTTCATAATAACTAAGTACACTATCATATTCCTTTGATATATAATTTAAAGCTTCACTGATAAATCTTATTCTTTCTTCGCTTGAGTCAGTAAGCTTTAAAATCTTCTTGCCTTCATTTGTTAATAAAACAAATACTTTTCTCAGAGGTATTATATCCTCAATTTCTAGATTTAATTTTTCAAAAAACTCCTCATTCAAATCATATTGGCATAATATATCTCTATCTACATATCTAAATTTATTCATACTCGAAAATCCCCCATTAAATTATTAAGCATTTACTATCCATATTTTTAGCTTTATATAACAACTCTAAGATTCCATCTTCATTTGTATCTATCTTTTTCAGGATATACCTCTCTAACACTTTAAATTCTTCGTTTGGATATGAACATAAAGCCCTTAAATATTGCTTACTATCGCTTTCCAAATTAGCAATTTCAATATAATAATCTATCACTTCCTCTATGCTAAACTCCATATCCTTCCTTTTAATTTTCTTTATATATGAATATATATCATGTTCCTTAAGATTGTATGTTAAATATTTTATTGTCCCTATAAATATTTTATTATTATCTTCTACAACTAAATTATTTTCATCAACCCTACTTAAGCAAACTTCATAATTTTTCATACTCCTATATATTAATTTTCTGTAATTGTTAGAGTATACATGGCTTAATGCTTTTCTTCCCCTATTTAATAACATTTCTCCATTTCTTATTAAATAGAAATCAATTGAATTTAAGTTACTTTTATTCTCAATTGATTTTATATACTTACCTATTAAAATTATTTGAGAGTTATAATTATCAATTTCTCTGCCTATTGCTGCTCCAATCCTAGGTAATAAATTTTCCTTATATTCACCCATTCTATTATGGAATAAAACTATATTCTCAATTTGATTAAATATATTTTTTATCTTTTGTTCTTTTGTTCTATTTATCTTTCCATTTAATATATAAATATCTCTTTCTTCTAAATATGATTTTAGCTCTAACTTTTGCATCTCATCACCTCTATCAAATAAAGTTATCTACAAACTTTTCTCTTTCATTTCTATCTTTTAAATATTTATTTATCTTATTTAATAAAAACTCTTCTCCCCAAGGCTGCTGTTCCCAATAATATTGTAATCCTATTTGCCAAAACCCTTGTGGAAATCTAATGAACCCTTTTATAATTTTTAACTCTTCTTCATATAAAGAGTGTGTTTTTGAATAACTATTTAATACAAGCTGAGCTTTATCATTACTCCAATTACCATCTTTCATACACCTAATTAACAATGATGCTAAATCATGTATATGAGTGTCTAATAAACAATAATCAAAGTCTATAATATTTAATTCACCATTCGTATCTATTAATACGTTATGATTTGCATAGTCATGATGACAAAAGCCACGCTTAAATACCTCTTTTTCCATAATTTCTGTATATCTATTCATCTTTAATTCTTCTATAGCTCTCTTACCTCTTTCTAATTCTTCATCTATAGCTCTTAAATATACTTCATCAAATTCAGATTTATATGCCTTTTGATAAATTCTTTTCTTAAAATCTAATATTTCATCACATCTAGTTTCAAATACCTTTATCCAAGAAAACCAACCTATCCTCGGTCTCATAATATTACTTGTTGTAAATCCCTCACTACATTTATGTAGCTCCCCTAGCTTCTGTGCTGCTAGCTTCAATTCCTCCGAATTCCTATAATCACATTTTTTACAATCGATCCATCTATTTAGATATGCATAACTACTTCCAAGCTTTACATAACCCAAATTTTCATTGGTATTTATTATTTCCGGTATATTATTAAATCCACGTTTTTTTAAATGATTTATTGCTGAAAAAATAAAATAAAAATGAGGAAATTGATATTTAATTACTTTAATACCATACTCCTCATCATCTGTTTTAATTCTATAGCTATTTTTAACTTTTTCTATACTTATTATTTTTAATGGATAATTAGATTCAATTTCTTTTTTTATATATGAAATATCCATAAAATTCTCCTTAATAATTACTCAATGCCATTATATGAAAGTCTATATTTTATTGTGTTTACTATCACATAATTAAATTATTATTAATATTCTGTTATATAAAAAAAAATTAATAATATCTATAAATATATAAGATAATTTAGGAGGATTAGTATGAAAATATCTATAGATGCTAGAGGAATTACCTTATACAATGGTAGTGGTATTGGTACTTATACTGAAAATCTTGTTAGAGAATTGCTTAATATAGATAAAGAAAATGAGTATTCATTATTTTGGACAGGAAAAAATTATGATAGCTATAAAAGAAAAAATAGCCAAATCATCTTCACATCAAGAAGGCATGGTGGATTTTATGAAAATTATTATTTTCCAAACTTTATTAAAAATAATAAAATAGATCTTCATCATATTCCTCAAAACGGAATTGGTCTTTGCGAAAATTATGAAAATAATTGTATAGTCACAATACATGACCTAATTCCATACATTTTACCTGAAACTACTGGTCGAGGATATTTAGAAAGATTTTTAAAAAATATGCCTTCTATAATTGATAACTCTAAAGGAATACTTACAGTCTCTGAATATTCTAAAAAGGATATTTTAAAATTCTTCAATCATATTCCTGAAGAAAAGGTATTCGTTACGCCTTTAGCAGCAAATTCAAATTTCAAACCACTTGATAAAGCTTATTGTAAAAACTACATTAAGGAAAAATTTAACTTCAACAAGCCCTATATACTATACATAGGTGGATTCAGTTTACGTAAAAATGCTAGAGAACTTATTTTAGCTTTTGATAAGATATATAAAGATTTGAATGAGCCCCACATATTACTTTTAGCTGGTTCACTTAAAGATGAAGGAAAGAAGCTTGTTGAACTTGCAAATTCACTACCATCTAATGAAAATATAATATTTACAGGATTTATTGACGATTGTCTTCTTCCAACTTTATATAATGGAGCTGAAGCTTTTGTTTACCCTTCTTTCTATGAAGGGTTTGGTCTTCCTCCTTTAGAAGCAATGAGTTGTATGACTCCAGTTATAACCTCTAATATAACATCAATTCCTGAGGTTACTGGTGATTCATGTATATTAATAGACCCTTCTAGCAGAACAGAGCTAGAAGAATCTCTATTAAATTTATTAAATGATAATAATTTAAAAGAGGAATTATCAAAAAAAGGGTATAAAAGAAGCCTCCAATTTTCTTGGAGACAAACTGCTATTAAAACATTGGAAGCTTATAGGGAAATCGCTAAGCTCTAATTATATAAGTTGTATATTATTTCATTAAATTTATCATAATTTTTTATTTCTGGAGCCCTTTCAACTATATTACTTAATATTAGGAAAGGGCTGCTTCCTTCTAATTTCTCACATTCTTTACTTATGTACTTCGTTCTTAAAGAGTATAAAGAACTAGGTACAAAATTACACTCAAACATTTCCTTTGATAATAACTCCTTGTTAGTTGACGCATATGAAATGAAACTCTTTATTACTTCCTTATTATCTTCAATATTTAAAGCTACTAAGTTTTCACCACCTATATCATAAAATTTATTTTCACCTATATTAAAACTTGGTGGATTTTTACACTCCCAAACTCCATCTATAGCTTGGTTAATTAATTCTGAATAAAAATCTATAGATGAAATTCTACAAAGATAATTATTGTCATTTATAAAAGATTCATTATATATTGAATTTATGATATCGTTAATCTCATTATTTTCATAGTTTTTCTCTTCATAATCAACCAATTGTGCAGATAACAAAAGTCTTATATTTTCTTTATCTTGGCTAGAAAATATATTTATATCTCCATTACTCTTAGTATAAATATCTTTACCAATATCGATTAAATTTCCCCAGGTATTAATGTCCTCAACCTTATATCCAAACTTTTTTAGAATATCACTTCTTAGATATAAAGCTATTGGATTAGATGTAAAAGGGATTGCATAATAATTATCATTTATTTTTACTTCTTCTAGTCTAGTATTATTAAAATTTTTATTATATGTATCAATTATTTCTTTATTCTCATTGGTGAAATTTATTCTATCTCTTATTATATTTAACTCATTAAAATCTAAATGAACTATATTAGGTGATTCATTTGGAGAGGTATTTATTATTTTATATAGATAATCTTCTTTTTTTACACTTACGATTTTGATGCTAACCTTTTTATTATTTTCCTCAAACTCTTTTGCAATAGAAGTAAAATATGAATAATATTTATCTTCAACCCATATGCTTATATTTCCTTTTATTGTATGATCATTTGTGTTAATTACTAGCTTATTTACCATCAATACAGTAAATATAATTATTATTAGATATATCAACAGCCTTCTTTTAATTTTCATCCTAATCACATCCTAATATATAATTAATAATACAGCATAACTCTAGCTTCAATAGTCTCAAATAACTTTGCTTTTTAATAATTATTATACTATAATAATTAAATATATAAAATATTAGATAGGAGATTGTTATGCATATAGATAGTTTAAATTATTTTTTTCAAGTTGCTAACTCAAAAAGTATTTCTACTGTAGCCAAAAATGCACATATATCACAATCTGCACTAAGCCAACAAATATTAAAATTAGAAAACAATCTAAATGTAAAATTATTAAATAGAAGTAATAAAGGTGTTAGCCTGACTCCTGAAGGAGAAATTTTATTCAAGTATTGTGAATCTATACTTAGTGCTTATAATAAAATGCAAGAGGAACTATTGAATTCTATCAATAAAAAGAAGTACATATCAATTGAAGCTGTAGAATCAATTAGCCTAACTATTTTACCTGTTATCATATCAAAATTAAAAAAGGTATATAGTTCCTATACAATAAATCTTAATACTATAGAATGTTGTACAAATACGAACTTACTAAATAATATATGTGATATCTATATATGCTATAAAAAACCTGAAGAGCATGAAGGAATTGTTACAAAACAAATAGGATCCGATGAAATCGTTTTGATATCTGACGCTAATTTTCCAATAAACACTATAACAAAAGATCAGCTATTTGATTTGCCTATAATATTTACTTCAGATAAAACTTGCTTAAAACAATCATTATCTTCAGCTTTAAATTGCACTGAAAAAAATCTAGATAATTTAAATATACTATATAGTACTAATTCATATTTTTCAGCATTAAACGGAGTCTTATCTAGTAAAGCCGTTACTTTTGTTCCAATGAGCATATATAATAATTACTGCTCAACAACTAACATAAAAAGAATACAAATTGAGAATTTTTCTATTTCACTTCCTTTATACATAAATTATTTAAATTCATTTTATAAAATAAATTCTGAATTTATAAAATCACTAAAAAATATGTTAAAGGGCTACTTAATTTAGTAACCCTTTAATATGTTCTAAGTAATAGCCATTCTGCTATTTCCTTCAATATATTTTTATATTCATTATTAGGAAGCTTATCAATTCCTTTAAAACATTTTTTCATGTATTTTTCAGCCAACTCTTTAGCCATTTTTATTCCATCGTTTTCTTTTACTAAGTTCACTATATTACTTATTTCATCTTCAGTATAAAAGTCTTTTCCTAAAATATCATTAAATGCTGCTTTATTATTTTTATATGCATAAATTAACGGAATAGTATATATTCCTTGCTTTAAATCATTTGCTGCAGACTTTTTAATACTCTTATCATTTCCTTCATAATCTAAGATATCATCTATTATCTGAAAAGCCATACCTAAATTATGTCCTATTTTTCCAAGTTCCTTACTTATCTTATCATCAGCATTACATTCTGCTGCTCCTAAATATAATGAAATTGAAAATAATTCTGCAGTTTTTCCTGAAATTCTACTTAAATAATCTTTTACAGATAAATTCATAGAAAATCTAGAATTCAGTTGATTTACTTCCCCCATACAAATTTTTGACATTGCTCTTGAATCTACTTTTATAGCTTGTAGCGAATTATTGGTAGCTAAAATTTTAAAGCATACGCAGAAAAGATAATCACCTATATATACAGCATAATCCTTTCCATATTTAGATTGGATAGTTTCTTGCCCTCTTCTAAGTTTTGAATCATCTATTACATCATCATGTACCAATGTCGCCATATGTAACATTTCAATCACCGCTGCAGTTGGAATAGATTTCTCTATATCATTGTCACCAAATTTTGATCCTATTAAAACAAAAGCAGGCCTTAATAACTTACCACCTGATTCTATCAATTCTATTATAGAGTTTTCAATTCTCTTGTCCTTGCATCTAACATTCTTTTTCATTAAGTCTAATACACCAACAAGCTCTTGTTTTATTTGAGGATAATTATTCCAAATATTGTCCATTAAAATCCACCTTCTTAGTGATAGTCTAAATCATAGACTTAGTATTTTCACCTTGTCAATATAGTTTTACATATAATCTATATAGCTAATAATATTATTGCTAACTAATTAACCTATTTAAACAAAACATCAAATCTAAGTTCTATAGTGCTTAATTTCTTATATAAATTTCTAAATTCTAGTCTTACTTAAATATCATCAATTTCCTATAGATTTTTTTATAAAAAATATTATTTATATCTTCTATATTTTTTATTTTTAAACTTAAATTTAAAATATATTTTTAAATTCACCTTATATAATTTCATTTACTACTATCTAAACATTGGTAACTTCTTTAAGTGTGCCACAATATAATTTGCAGCTATTCCAATAAAAATACCTGTAACTATACCCACAGTAGATAATATAGGCAAATATAGCATAACTCCTATATTTTTAACTATTAGAGACGCAATTATTAATTGCCCAACATTATGAAATATTGCTCCTGACGAACTTACACCTATAATACTAACTTTATCCTTAAATAAGTCCTTTACGATACTCATTGCACCAAAGCTTAAGATTCCTCCAGCCGCACTATACATAAATGATGATAAGTTTCCTCCAAACATAGTTCCTAAGGTAAGTCTCAAAAATAATACTAAAAAAGCATCTTTTTTACTATCTAAGGTATATAAAGCAATAACAGTAATTAAGTTGGCCAATCCTAATTTAGCACCTGGTGTTACAAAAGGTACAGGGATCATTCGCTCAATAATATGTAAAACTAAGGCCTGAGCTACTAATAATCCTATATATACAATTCTATTAGTTTTTTTCATAGCTCCTCCTTAATGTGATAGTATAATATCATCATCTATCTTCCCTTTTATTTCTACCATAACCTTATGCGGAAGACATACTAAACTTTGTCCTGGTTTTTCTATATATTCAGGATTCATACAAACTTTATCAGGACAGTCTGCCTCAATTATACCTATTTTATTATCCCTTATCTTTATAACATTAATCCCATCTTTAGTTTTTACTTCAATTGTTTCTTCACCCTTATGTTCAGATAAAGGTATTGTCTTGTATATTCTTCCTGAAACTGTTATTTCTGCATATGTATTATTGTAACCCTTACCTACCGATGCACCTAAAATAATTTCTGGAAGAAAGGATAATAGCATTAGTACTGCTATTATAACAAAATCTAACTTCTTAAACATAACCTGATCATCTCCATTATAATACAATTGGATGAATTTGTAATATAGTTCTATATGTTATAAGGTAGAGTAAAAACTCTACCTTATAAAATTATTATTAAATATTATAATACTTTACTCTATTGATTTCTATACATTTTTGTACATTGGTTTTTTCTTACCATGCCAGAAATTATCTGCAATCCTTGTAATCCACGGCATTATATAGTAATCTAAGCCAAATGTTCTACCTGCACCACCCATTAATGCAATTGAACCAAAGAAGTACCATAAAATATCCCAACCAGCCATAGCACATAAAATAAAGTTTAATACCATACCTGCTGAAACTGCACTAAATATGAATGTAAACAATCCTGCTATTAAACATAATCCCATTCCTATTTCTATTAATACAACTATTCTTTGGAACCATACAGCAACTTCTGGGTTTGGCATCATTATTTGCATTATTGCTGAGTACCACCCTGGAACTTCCTTAAGAATTGGTGTTGCAAATTCTGTTGCTGTTTCTGTACTTGCTGATGCACCTGAAGTAGCTTGTTGTAACCATTCGAATGGCATTTTAATATTTCCAGCTTTAGTCCAACTATCAGAACCTATAGTTATATTCTTAAAGAAATCACCTATACTATCAGCTTTCCACATAGATTCCCATGTGCTTTCACCTAATAATTTCTTTAATCCTTCAATTAACCATAAACATCCTATATATAATCTTAGAGGAACTAACCATAATCTATTTGCCTTAGATGATAAATGACCTCTCATTATTGATCTTCTATCTTCCATAGCAAAGAATTCATGTTGTAAATAGCTATATATTGCATGGACATCATTTACACCAAATAAATAATGGATATTAACTAAATGTTTCATTATCATAGCAAAAAATCCTGATAACTTAAGTCCCATTAAGTTTGCAACACAATATCTACCACCAATTGAAACCATAAATCCATGATATTTTCCTTGGAACTTTTGCATTTCTTTATTTTCAATTGAAGCAACTATATTTTTAACAACTGTGTCTGCTGTTTGAACTGCAGCTTCAACTATTTGAGGAGTTCCCTTTCCAGCTTCTTCTTCAAAATAAGCCATATCTCCAACTACAAATACGTCTTTCTTTCCAACAGCTTGCATGAATTCATTTGTTTGTAATCTTCCAGCTCTAGCTGTATCTAATCCATATTCTTTAGCATCTTGATTTGCTTGTATTCCACAAGTCCATATTAAAGTTCTTGTATTGATTTCTTCACCACTCTTAAGCACTATCTTATTCTCAGTAACTTCAACTATTGGTGAATTCTTTAATATTTCCATTCCATGCTTAACCATGTATTTTTCTGCTTTATCAGCTTGTTTTCTATCTAACATATTTAAGATAGTTCCCATAGCTTCAACTACTTTTAAAGTAACTTCACTTTCATCAACATTATACTCTCTTGCTAATCTAGTCTTCCACTCTAAAAGTTCTCCAGCCATTTCTATTCCTGTAAATCCAGATCCAGCTACTATAAATGTAAGCATTTCTTTTCTCTTAGCAGCATTTCTTTCTAGACTTGCTTTAGCAAACATGTCTTGTATATGCTTTCTTATCTTTAACGCATCTTCAAATGACCATAAAGTAAATCCATTTTCTTTTACTCCTGGAACTCCAAAGAATGCAGGTTCACTACCTGTACCGATTACTAAGTAATCATATGAGTATTCTCCGTATGTAGTCTTTACAACTTTATTATCAGTATCAACTTTTTCTATAAAATCTGTAACTACATTAACCTTTGATTTACCAAAAATCTTGCATAATTCCACTTGAACTGATTCAGGGTGAACTCTTCCCCCTGCAACTTCATGTAATTCTGTCATTAAAGTATGATATGGATTTCTATCTATTAATGTAATTTCCACATCATTATTTTTCTTATATTTCTTCGCTAGCTTCTTAGCAGTATGTACACCACCATATCCAGCGCCAAGAACAAGTATCTTATTTTTTGACATGTTGCACCCATCCCTTCATTTAAATAATTATAAAATAGCATATTTAATTCTATACACTATTTTATAATATGTCTATATATCCATAATTATTTTTTGTTGTTTTTTTAACAATTTTTTTACCCTGAATTTAGGTATTTTTTTATATATCCCCTTTAAATACAAGGCTTTTACCTAATTGTTATTTTTTTAACACCATCACTTATACTTATACATCATAAGCAAATCGAATACCAAAACAATATATTTTTGTGTATAATTATCTAGTAATTGAAGAGATTCAATGGAAAAATTAAATAAGTTTGAGGGGGATTTTTTTATGAAATCAAGAAGAGTTATAAGCTTATTAGCAGTTGCTGCATTAGCTACTACTGTATTTGTAGGATGCGGAAATAAAGAAGAAGCTAAGGAATCTGGATTAAAAGACGGAAATTATTCAGCTAAAGGCGAAAAAGATGAAAGAGGATATCAAGCATCTATCGAAATAGAAGTTAAAGATGGAAAAATCGCTACAGTTAAATATGATGAAGTTGGCGAAAAAGGTAGTAAGTTAGACGATGCTGAATACAACACAAACATGAAAGCAAAAAGCGGTACTAACCCTGAAGAAGCTTTCCCAAAATTACAAGATGCTTTAGTTGAAAAGCAAGATGTTGCTTCTATAGATGTAGTTACTGGAGCTACTAAAACTACAGATTCTTTCAAAACTTTAGCAGAAAAAGCTTTATCAGATGCTAAATAATATTTTTAATATTAGACTTTAGGTTTTTTACCTAAAGTCTTTTGTTATTTTTGAGATTTTTAATTATAATAGATAATGACATATTATTTAGGAGGAATATCTATGAAGAAAAAATATTTAAATTATTTCACCATATCCATCTTGTTAATTTTTTCTCTTACAATTTTATCCGGTTGTTCAAAAGATAACAAAGTTGCTAAACCCCTCACTAGAACTGAACTTCTAATGGGAACAGTAGTTACCGTAACCCTTTACGATAGCAATGATGAAAGCATATTAGATAATGTATTTAAAAAAGTCAAGGAACTAGAATCTACTTTAAGTATTAATGAAAATGGTACATTAGTTGATAAAATAAATGAATCTGCAGGAATTGAACCAGTAAAAGTAGATTATGATACATATACAGTCATAAAAAAAGGATTAGAATATGCTAAACTTTCAAATGGTCTATTTGACATTTCAGTTGGTCCAATAGTTAAACTTTGGAATATTGGTCTACCTGAAGCAAAAGTGCCAACTCAAGAAGAAATAGATTCCAAAATTCCATTGGTAGGGTATTCCGATGTTGAACTTAATGAAGAAGAAAGTACTGTATTTCTAAAAAAACACGGAATGATGATAGACCTTGGTGGCGTAGCAAAAGGATATACTGCGGATGTTATTTCAGATATGCTTACTGAAGAAGGCGTTAAAAGCGCTATAATAGATTTAGGTGGCAATATATTCGCTCACGGAACAAAAGTTGATGGCAGCACTTGGAGAATAGGAATACAAAATCCATTTTCTGATCGTGGAGATATAATTGGTACAATCACTGTAAAGAATAAATCAATAGTAACTTCTGGAATATATGAGAGATATATCGAAAAAGATGGAATCAAATATCATCATATATTAAGTCCCAAAACTGGATATCCTTATGAAAATGAAATTGTTGGAATAACAATAATAAGTGATAAGTCTTCAGATGGAGATGCCTTATCAACTTCTGTTTTTGCTATGGGTGTTGAAGAAGGTATGAAATTTGTTAATACTCAAGAAGGTATAGATGCTATTTTTGTTACTAAAGATAATCAAATTTACATAACAGATGGAATTAGAGATATATTTAAATTAACAAATACAGATTTCAAATTATCAAACTAGTAAAAAAGAGTTAAGATATTTTTCTTAACTCTTTTTTGCTTTTAATTATTCAGTCAAATTAAAAATCGCATCCACATGATGTCTTATCTGGAAATGGTTTTGGAGGTTGATTTCCTGTATTTTCAGGTTTACCTATACATTTTCCGTTATAAGATGAGGTTTCTAATTCAGAATATTTTATTACTATATTATCTTTATAAATCTTTAACATATACTTTGTATTTGGACATAAAGGTCCTAATAAAAATTGTCCGTGACAATCTGTAAAAGTATGAGTTAGTGGATAAGGATATCTACATCCATCAACAATTTGTAATAACTTAACAACCGCATCTACTACAGGCATTCTATTACAGTCCAAAACTGTTCCAAATATAACTGATCTCTTTTCCTCTGGTAATCTAACTATTGCCTCTATTTGTTCATTACATCCTGTCTTTAATTCACATGATGTTATTCTTCCGCTCATAACTTTGCCTCCTAAGTTTGAATTTAAATTTAAATTTTATATAATACAATCTATTCCATTATTTATAAAATGTTCTTTAAGTTATGTCGTTTTAATAAAAAAAGACTAGTTTTAATAAGTCATACTTTGTTCACATCCGTATCTCTTATCTATAACTAGTCTTCTATATTTAAATTTTATTATAGTTATTTTAAATGCATTATTCCTTTGCTTCTAATTGAACATCAAAAGTTTTATTTTCTCCATTTCTAACTACTTCTACTTTAACTATATCTCCTTCTTTTTTAGTATCTCTAATTGCTCTTAACTCATCAAAGGTTTTAATTCTTTCTCCATCAAATTTTACTATTATATCTCCACCCTTTAATCCTGCTTTTTCCGCCGGTGAGAATTCTGATACCTCAACTATATATAGTCCTTCTTGCATATCATATTGCTTTGCTAACTTTTCATCTACTTCTCTTATTGATACTCCTAAATTTAATATAGGCTTAGATAATGCATCTATTCTATCTTTAACTTCATTTATTGGAATTGAAAATCCTATTCCCTCTGCTCCACCTGACATTTTTAATGTATTTATACCAACAACTTCTCCCCTAGTATTTATTAGAGGCCCTCCACTATTCCCTGGATTAATTGCAGCATCTGTTTGAATTAAGTTTAACTTAACACCTGTACTTGTTTCTACAGTTCTATTAACAGCACTTACAAGTCCTCCTGTTATAGTTTGATTAAAATCTTTAGAAAGTGGTGTTCCTATTGCTAAAACTTCTTCTCCTGGTCTTAATGCATCCGAATCTCCAAGCTGTACTACTGCTGGAACCTTAACGCTATCATCACTTAATTTTAGCATTGCTATATCTTGATTTTGGTCATAATTCACAACCTTCGCCTTTACATCCCTACCATCTGATAAAGTAACAACTACTTCCTTTGCACCTTCTATAACATGATAGTTTGTTAATATATAACCTTCTTCATTTATTATAAATCCAGAACCCATTCCATCTACTTGTTGAGGTATTATTCCACTATAATCAGTTACTCCATTTGCTGATACTATAACTACTGCTGGAGCAACCTTTTCAAAAGCTTCACTAGCAGTTAGTGCACCTTCAGTAGTCTCAAATTCCTGAGGATTTGGAGTTATTATAGAAGATTGCTGTTTAGTGTCAGTACCTCTCATTGCATAATATATACTTCCACCGCCTAGTGCTCCCCCTAGAAGTCCTGCTATAAGGGCTATTGCTATAATTTTAAATCCACCACTCTTTTTCTTCTTTTTATTATAGCTTTTCATATAACCTTGATTTGAATCAACCCCATTATTTCTTTCTAGTATTTTATCTTCATCGATAAAATCTTCCTTCATACTATTTTGAACAGTAGAATTTAAACTATCTCCTCCAGTATTATTAACATCCTCATAATTTTCTACATCATATATATTATCATCACTCATCATAAAACGCCTCCTAGATATTATATTAATAAATCCTTTTACAGATATTAATATACCCTTTTTTTGTGACAATTATATGACACATCTATGACAACTATATGACACATTGATGTAATTTAATTCTTATGTGCCTTTTTGGCTAGTCTTTCAATTTCATTAGCTTGTTTAACTACTTGTCTTATTCCTGTTATAACGGTATCAGGATCATACATTGATATAATATTACTTTCCGAACTAGTATTATAAACTTTTGTCAAATTTGAATCTCCAAGTAATGCTAATTGCTCTTGTCCACTTTTTGCTATTAAATAATATGGTTTTCCACCAAATACACCATCTGTTTGACTACTATTTTCACCACTGGTTATGTTCTTTATTTCATTATATACTGCACTAGTATAACTACTTTTTGTTCTATGTACTTTAAATTCATGTAAATTATTTTCATCTAGTTTATTTTCAAATTCATTTATTCCACATGATATTCCAAACTTATCTAACAATGTTGTAAAGCCTACAGACGATCCAAGTACCTCTACCTTTCTTCTTATTTTTTCTATTATAAGGCTTCTTTTGAATTCGCTACTATTTATTGTATCTTCAACTAATGGATTTACTAATACTATTCCTGCTACTAAATCTGGATACTCTTTAGCGAATTCAGTTAAAACTAAGCTTCCGTATTCTTCACCAACCAATATATAAGGAGATGGTACAGCAGCCTTTCTAAGTAATATTCTTAAATCTTCTGCTTGTTCCTTTGGAGTCCTTAATGCTCCACTATCACTATACCCATATCCTCTTCTATTATATACAAACGTTGTTATATCATCATATTCTGATGTCAATTTATCTGTTATTGAATTCCACTGATTTAAGTTGGTTCCAACATTTCCATCGAATACAACAGTGTATTTACCTTCTCCATCAGTTCTATAATCTAGTCTTTTATCATCTACTCTAGCATAATCTACTCTTTGCTTCAAAGTTTCTTTTGCTATAAAATTACTTACTCTTTGATATATAAAACCTATAATAATTACTATTAACATTGCTAATAATGTATTTTTTATTATATCCTTTGGTTTCATTTTATTTTTCATATTTACTTTGTAGACTCCATTTGAATGTGGTAAAAGCTTCACGTTAACCCTTCCCCCTTATATATCATAGCTTCAAATTGGGTTTCGCATTTATATTTAATGGTGCTTCTAATCCCTTTATAAAGTTAAAGTATGCAGCGCTTCCTATCATTGCAGCATTATCTGTACATAGTATTGGTGAAGGAAATAATACATCTATTCCTTCTTTAGATGCTGCATTAATAAGAGATTCCCTCAGAGCTGAATTTGATGCTACACCACCAGCTATTGCAATTTTATTAACCTGAGTTTTTTTACAAGTTTTTAAAACATTTTGCTTTAATACATCTATAACTGCCTTCTGAAAA
Organism: Clostridium sp. D46t1_190503_E9; assembly: GCF_015555225.1. Taxonomy (NCBI): domain Bacteria; kingdom Bacillati; phylum Bacillota; class Clostridia; order Eubacteriales; family Clostridiaceae; genus Clostridium; species Clostridium sp. D46t1_190503_E9. The sequence continues at coordinate 13,350 of NZ_JADNKB010000018.1, read as the reverse complement.
GATGCTGCTACATCTGCTCTATTTATTTCTATGCCTTGCATTTTACATTTATTTATATAATTTAATACAGCTGATTTAACCCCACTAAAAGAAAAGTCTAATGTATCATCATGAAAGTTAGCTTTAGGAAACTCTATAGCATTTTCATTTCCTTCCTTAGCTAATTTATCTATTTTAGGTCCACCAGGATATCCTAATCCTAATGCTCTTGCAACCTTATCATATGCTTCTCCTGCTGCATCATCCCTTGTCTGTCCTATAACATCATACTCACCATAATTTTTAACATGAACTATGAAAGTATGTCCTCCTGAAACTACTAAAGATACGAATGGTGGTTTTAAATCTTTATGTTCTATATAATTTGCACAAATATGGCCTTCAATATGATTTACACCTATTAATGGCTTCTTAGAAGAATATGAAAGACCTTTTGCATACTGTAGTCCAACTAATAATGCTCCTACTAGTCCAGGACCATAAGTAACACCAATAGCATCTATATCTTCTAATTTTACCCCTGCTTCTTCTAATGCCTCCATTACAACTCCATTAACTACTTCGATATGCATCCTTGATGCAACCTCAGGTACTACCCCTCCATATTTTTTGTGGGTTTCTATTTGTGAAGCTATTATATTTGATAATACTTCTCTTCCATCTTTAACTACAGCTGCTGATGTTTCATCACAACTTGATTCTATTGACAATATTAATTTGCTTTCCATTGCTACTACCTCTTAATCTAATTATATTTATATTAAAATATTCTAAAATTATAATTCTTTTTTCATTTTCTTGCTAAAACTATCTTATTCTTGTTAAAACTATCTTATTATTGTATATTAAAATAAAGCTTATAGCTTATTATTATCATTGTTTATTATATAATGAATGACAAAATTATTCATTATTTTTTATTAGAATTAATGGATTTTTAAGGATATATTAATATTATTTAAAGGAGTTTACATAATGAATTCTTATGCAAAAGTAATTGTACCAGGATCCCCCATATCTAAATCTAATTTTAAACTACATAATAAGGATGGTAGAGCAATCCTTCCATATAATACTGGAAAATCACACGATAGGTATGCACTTTATGAAGAAGAAATTGCCTACTATGCTAGAATTCAAAATCCCAATGTAATCCTAGAGGAATCACTTATTGCGGTTCTTAAGGTTTATTATAAAAGCGAAAAAAGGCATCCTGATACTGCAAACATAACTAAAAGTATTTTTGATGGAATCGAAAAAAGCGGCCTTATTGTTAATGATGCCCAAATAACTAGAATTATTACAGAAGAATTTTATGATAAAGAAAATCCTAGATTTGAACTAGAATTCTATGGAGAAAGTCAATATGAAGTTTCTTATTCTATTTTACCTAAAAAAGAGCATTCCATAAAAAAACTCTACTCACCTATTAGAAATACTAGTAATAAACAATTAAAGAAAAATAAAACAGAAAATAAACCAACCAATAATGATAATATTACAATGATTTGTGAGTTTTGTAATAAAAAAATTAACGATACGGATTTAATTAAAGCAAATGGTGGTAAAACATTAATCTGTAGGTCTTGCTTTAATAAACTATTTTAGAAAGGAGATTGAAATTGCAAAAAAATTCTTTTGTATTTATTGGAGATAGCCTAACCTATGGATATGGTGTAAACAAAAATAATAACTGGGTAGAAAGCTTAAACCCATTTATACCTTTAGATATAATAAATAAAGGCATAAATGGAAATACAACAACAGATATGCTAAATAGATTTACGGAAGATGTTATTTCATATTCCCCAAAGAAAATCTTTATAATGGGAGGAACCAATGACTTTCTTTCTAATAGATCTCTAGATTCTGTTTTAGATAATTTAGAATTAATGTTAAAAGAAGCCTTAACTATAACTAAAGATGTTATTATAGGCATTCCACCAATAATAATAAAAGAAGATGCTTATAGGCTTTTTATGCAATCTTCTACATATGATTATTGTGAAAAGCAACTACAATTATTAGGAAAGTCTATAATTGAACTTTGTAATAAATATACAGTTACCTATGTTGATTTTTATAGCTTAACATTTAAATTTTCATCCAATAATATTTTTATCGATGGTATTCATTTAAATAATAATGGTCAGAATTTATTGCTTAATGAGTTCAAACAATTATTAAAAAATATGGATAGTACACTTTAATGCATACTATCCATATTTTTTAATACATATATTTCTTTATATAATCTGCTACTATTTTTCCAACATGAGCACCATTTTCTCCGCTATTAAAAATATCTTTATCTCCACTCAATATAGTTCCACAAGCAAATATTCCATTAACCGAAGTTTCATAATTATTTACTATCAAAGTACTATAATCCTTTAACAATATATTTGTTTTTCTTATAAAAGATATTTCTGGACAATATCCAACCGTTAATATTAAAGAATCGCAACCTATATTTCTCACAGTTTCATCCTCTATACTTTTAATATCTATACTTTCTATTCTCTCATTACCATATAATTCAACTACACGATGATTTCTTATTATATTTATATCAAATCCATCTATAAATTCACTACTATTTTCATCTAAAAATCCATTCTTAGAACTATCTATAATGGATTTTACTCTGGCCCCTTCTACTAATAGCCTTCTTGCAAGAACTAAGGACCAATTATTATTTCCAATAATTATAACCTCTTTCCCCGGAAGAAACCCTTGAAGATTAACTAACCTGTGTGCTGAAACTAAAGTAAATATACCTGTATATTTATGAACTGGTATATTTATGTTCCCTGTAAACTTTTCTCTACATCCAGAAGCTAATATTACAGCCCTTGCTTCAAGCTCCTGAATCCCATCTTGAGGATTCACATATGAAACTACCTTATTCTTAGTTACTTCTAAAACTTCAGTATTTAATTTATACATACCACCTAGTGCTTTAAAATCTTTAATAAGTTGACTTCCAAGCTCCGGTCCTGTTACATCCTTGCCTAAATAATATCTTCCAAACCCATTATGTATGAATAAGTTTAAATTTCCACCTAAATCATTATTTCTTTCTAAAATTAATACTTTTTTAATTCCATTTTTCAGAGCAGAAACCCCAGCTGAAAGTCCAGATGCTCCCCCTCCAATTATAATTAAATCATATTGAAGCATATATAACCTCCATAAATGTTAAATAAAACATATAGATATTATAACATATTGTATTTATCTTACACTATTCATTGTAAAATTATCTCTAATATTGAAATTTATTTTTTGGTTGGTTATAAAAATTAAGAAAATCTAAATTGCTTTATAAAAACTACTATACTATAATTTAAGTATTGTTAACATAATAGTACAGAAATTTAAGTATTATTCCCATAAGTGTTATAATACTTTATATATTTGAGGTGATATATTGGACAAACTTATTGAAAAATTAAAAAACAAATTTACACAGGTCCTTAACTTTGATGGTGCTATGAGAATAATATTATTCTTAATTCCACTTATAGCTATTACATTTAAAAGTATAATATTTCAAGGTTTCGTAGTTAATCAAAATCCTTATTCTCTAAATTTAAATCTTGGATATAACTCTGCAAAACCATTTATTAATTATTATTATGCCTTTATTCTAATTTTTATTAGCTTTTCTTTATTATTTAAAGGTAAAGGACGAGTTATATATCTATTTATTATAGATATACTAGTTACCCTATTAATATTATTAGACTTAGGATACTTTAGAGGATTCCTAACAATGCCGTCAGCATTATTACTAACTCAAACTGCTAATTTAGATAATATGGGTGGTACTATATCTTCAATGTTTAGTAATAAAGATTTCTTACTATTTATAGATTTTATAATACTTGGAATATTTGTTTTCTTTACTAGAAAATCATACACAAGAATTAAAAGGAGAGCCCCTATTACATTTATAGTTATACTATTATCTAGCATTCTATATATAGGATATGTTCCCTTTAATTTATATGTATTAAAAAATGAAGATGTGAAAAATGGATATATATTCTCAAATTATGATCCAACAAATACAGCTAGATATTTTTCTCCTCTAGGTTATCATATTTTTGATTTATATAATGTTTATAAGGATTCAATGCCATATGAACTAACTACTGAAGAAAAATCACAAATTGATGAATTCTTTAGTAAAAAAGAAGATTTACCTAACAATCAATATGCTGGAATTCTTGAGGGAAAAAACTTATTAGTTATACAAGTTGAATCATTAGAAAGCTTTATACTTGGCAAGGAAGTAAATGGTCAAAAAGTTACTCCTGTAATGGATGAATTAATAAAAACAGGACTATATTTCCCTAATATATATGAACAAGTAAACGAAGGTACAAGCTCCGATTCTGACTTAATGATTAATACATCAATGTTTCCATTAAGAAGAGGAAGTACGTTCTTTAGATATCCTTCCACTAAATATAATTCCTTACCTCTTCTACTAGAAGAAAAGAACTATGATACAATAGCAATTCATCCTGATAAAGGTTCTTTCTGGAACTATGTAAATGGCTTAACAGGAATAGGATTTGACAAATTTGTTGATTACTATTCATTTAACATAGACGAAGAAATAGGTCTTGGCCTATCAGATGAAAGTTACTTTAGGCAAGTTGTGCCAATGCTTAAAGAGTTAAAAGATCCATTTTATGCATTTACAGTTACTTTAACTAATCACGGACCATTTGATTTACCTGAAGAAAAGAGAGTATTAAACTTAGATCCAGAATTAGCTAAAAATGAACTTGGTGGATACTTCGAAAGTGTTAAATATACAGACACACAAATTGGAAAATTCCTTGAGTTATTAGATAAGGAAGGTATTCTTGATAATACTGTTGTAGTTATTGAAGGAGACCATACAGGCGTCCATAAATACTATAATAGCTCAATAGAAAAACTTTCTAACAAGGAAGATTGGTATTTAGATAATGGCCACCATACTATACCATTTATAATTTGGTCAAAAGATATGAATGAGCCAAAAACTTTTGATACTATAGGTGGACAAGTTGATATAATGCCAACATTACTATATCTTATGGGTGTACCAAATGATAAATATATAGATACAGCATTAGGTAGAAACTTACTAAATACAAATAAATCATTTGCAGTACTTACAAACCTAGACGTAGTCGGTGAAGGTTTAACAGATGAAGAAAAAGAACTATATAAGAATATAGTTGAACTTTCAGATAAAATGATAAGAAGCAACTATTTGGACAATTGATAATTGACAATTGATAATTATGGATAAAACTCCCTTATGGGAGTTTTTCTATTATAATAAAATAATTTAATTTGTTATATTTAAGTACTAAAGGTCATATTATTATATCTTCGAAATTCTTAATTTTATATTTTTATATAAACAAATAACCTCCATAGATTTACTTACTCTATGGAGGTTATCGCTTTATTATATAATAACTACATCATTTTAAATTATATTTCATTTGTTTTTACGCATCTAAATCACTTTTATTTTCCAGCTATTGATAATCCATTAATCTTAACAGATGGGCTTCCTATACTGCTCATTGGGAATTTTAAGTCATTCCCCACCTCTTCTATATCTTTTAATAAATTAAAGAAGTTTCCTGCTACAGTTATTTGTTCAACTGGGTAATCCTTTTTCCCATCTTTTATATAAAACCCTTTTGCTGCTAGTGAAAAATCTCCAGTTATTGAATTTGCACCTGAATGTAATCCAGCAAATTCTGTTATTAATAAACCATCTCCAACTTCTTCTAATAAATCTTCAAAACTCTTTTCTCCCTTTTGAATATATAAATTTGTTGGTGAAACTCCTACTGGTGATGCATAAGAATTTTTAAATCCATTTCCTGTTGATTTTGTATTTCCTTTATTAGCAGTTTTTAGATTGTGAAGTAAAGTCATAAGCTTACCTTCATGAATTATATCCTTTTTCTTCGTAGCAACTCCTTCATCGTCAAAAGGAACTGATGCTAGCCCATTTACTAAATGAGGATCATCTAATAGCGTTACTTTTTTACTTGCTATTATTTCTCCTTCCTTTCCCTTTAATAAACTTAGCCCCTTTTGAGCTGCGTCACCACTAAATACTCCAGCAAATGTAGAAAGTATTGAAACCATAGCTTCATTATTTATTACAGTTTTATATTTACCAGATACAACTGATTTGCCACCTATTCTTGAAATAGCTTCATTAATTCCATCTTGTGCTAATTTCTTCGGATCTACCTCATCTATAGAGTTAGCTGTTACATATCCCATACCATCATGCATATCTTCTCCGTTTTTTATTATTGGAACTACGTATGCACTTAGTAAATTAGATTTATTTTCTAAATTTAGCCCTTTTGAATTAATTATCCCATACTTAGCTTTACTATATCCTATTCCACAGCCTCCAAAGCTAGTAACTCTATTATCTAAAATTTTTGCCTCTTTTTCCATACTTAAAGCCAAGTTTATTAGCTTATCTGCTGGAAGATTTTCTAATGCTTTGTAATAAGTACTTACTTCTTCATATTCCTTATCACCTTCATATATAAATTGAACATCATCATTTTCTATAACTAATGCACTTTCCTTAGCATTTTTAATAAGCATTCTTATAGCAGCATCATCTAATATTTCTGTATATGAATATCCTATTTTATCATTTATTTTTCCTCGAAATGATAGCCCATAGGAAGTAGTTAAATTATATTTTTCAACTTCCTCATTATATACATTTATACTTAAACTTTCTCTATCTACATAGTAAACTTCATATTCATTAAAACCATTATTTTTAGCTTCATGAAATAATTTATTTATAAATATATTTAATTCCACTTTTATATTCCCCCCTTATCTTCCACCTACTGTTATTTCCTTGACTCTAATCATAGGTTGACCTACATTAGTTGGAATACTTCCTGAAACAGAACCACACATTCCTTGTCCTTGTGCTAAATTCTTTCCAACCATATCTATATTCATTAATACTTCGCTACCTTTACCAATAAGACTCGCACCTCTAACCGCCTCTTGTATCTCTCCATTTTTCACTATATATCCTTCTGATACAGCGAAATTGAATTCTCCTGTTACTGGATTAACTGATCCGCCACCCATTTTCTTTGCATATAATCCATCTGATATTGATTTTATAATTTCATCTTCATCATCATTTCCTGCTGCAATATATGTGTTTGTCATTCTTGAAGTAGGCGCAAATTTATAATTTTGTCTTCTTGAACTTCCAGTTGCCTCCATACCCATTCTTCTTCCATTTAATTTATCAATTAAATATCCTTTTAATATACCATTTTCTATTAATACATTTTTTCTTGTTTTATTACCTTCATCATCAATATTTAATGATCCCCATGCATTTGGTATAGTTCCGTCATCAATTGCAGTAACCTTTGTTGATGCTATTTGTTTTCCAAGCATATTGGTAAATACTGAATTACCTTTAGCTACTGCAGTTGCTTCTAATGAATGTCCACAAGCCTCATGGAATATTACTCCACCAAATCCATTATCTATTGCTACAGTCATTTTACCAGCTGGACAATTCTTAGCATGCAACATAGTATGTGCAACTCTAGATGCTTCTTTTCCATAATATTCTGGATCTATATCTTTAAATAATTCAAATCCTTTATGCGCTCCTGGCCCTTCAAAACCGGTTTGATTTTCTCCATTTGCAGATGCTACAGAGCTTATTGATAATCTTGTTCTTACTCTTCTATCTTCTGTAAGTAATCCTTCAGTATTAGCTATTAATATATTTTGTTCTTTATCTAAATACCCAACAGAAACTTGAGTTATTTCATCACTGTATTCCTTTGCTGCTTTATATCCTCGTTTCATTACTTCTATCTTTTTTTGAGCACTTATTGAAGATGGAATATATATAATTGGATTATTATTATATATAGCTTTTTCATTAAGAACTATACTTATATCCTCTTTTAATTCTCCAAGTGCCAATGCTGCCTTTTGAGCGGTATCTAATAAAGCATTTAAACTAGTATTATTAGTATAAGCATAAACACTTTTTAATCCCTTAAAAATTCTTATACCTATCCCATGAGTTCTTCCTGAAATGGAATTTTCTACCTTTCCATTCAAGATACCTATAGACGTATCTATTGTATCCTCTTCAAATATTTCAGCAAAATCTCCGCCTGTTATTAGACATCTAGCTAATACACTAGATAATATATTTTTTGATAACATACTACTCATCCTCCATACTTATTTCTTTTCCACCCTTAAAGGCCTTTGCCCATAAGTCTACATAGCTACCACTTGCCCACTCTGCCATTATTACTTCTTCATTATTATTTAAGTCAATAGTAATTAACGGACTGCCTTTAATATCCCTATCTTCCATTTCATAAACTAATAACTTATCATTAAATAATATTATTGCCATTCTTCCAGTAGGCGATGTATATGCATCCTTTATAAATGGAAATTTTCCCTTTAAATCCTTCCATGAAATTAATAGAGTATCATAATTTAATATCCTTTTGTTTAGATTTAATGATATTCTATAATCTATTCCATCTTTAGTATTATCTATAGTTGGAATCTTCCCAACTATATTCCATTTCCCTTCAATTCTTTTGATAGTAAAATTACTATAATCTACATTTGTATTTAAATAACTTCTTTCTTCTTGTGATAAAGTCTCTAATGTATCATTAAAGTCTTTTTCATATTTTTCTTTAGCTTCATTAGAATATATTTCCTCAATACTTATTCCATTCTCATTATTTATATTATCAACAGGAATAGTTTGATATATTGGAAATTCATTATTAAAGTTCTTCCCTTCATACTTTTCAATTAAAATATAATCGTTAGATATAAAGTTTATATTTTTATATATATTTTCATTACTATCTTCTAATGAATCTATTTCTATTCTTCCATCTAGTGGGTGTGCTGTAAAGTACTCTAAAATCCTTTCCCCATTGTCTACAACTTCACTTTTAATACTCCATACCCCATTCATTCTTGGAAAAATTATATTATCCTTTTCTAATATAGGTTGTAATTTGTTATCTTTAAATGATATCCACAATGTTTTGTATGTTTCGGCACTATAACTACCATCTTCTGATTGTTTTCTTGGAGTTTTTAATCCTAACATTATACCTACATCGCTATTATAATCTTCTAATCCTTCTTCTGATTTAATAACATTCTTCTGATAGGCTAAATCTTTTGGATTATCATCTAGTTTTTTAAGCTTTAACAGTGCTCCATCATAAAATAGATAACCATTTTCATTATCTATATAAATAAATTCCCCAATAATAGTATTAGAATCAATTATTGATATCACATCCCACTTTGAATCTCCTTCTATTATATCTTCAAGCTTTAAATTTAATTCATATGATAAAACATATGTCTTATCTACAACTTTTAATTTATATTTAGCATTTGAATATGAAATATTGAACACCGAGAAATTACTATCAGAAATACTAATTAAAGAATCTTTTAAAGATAATATATCCTCCCTATTTTCAGATTCATTACCTAATATATTAATATACTCGATTCCCCACACGCCTTTTATCTTAAGGTTATTATTATTAGGAGCTTTTATAGCTTGTGTATCTTTTCCATTTACTTTACTACAACCAATATTTAATGTAAATATAAATATAAGAATTATAAATAAAAATCTTTTTATACTCTTCACATTATTCCTCCTTATTTATTGGAATAATAATCTCAACTTTTGTACCTATTCCTAACTTACTATATATATTAAATACTCCATCGTGTAATTTTATTATTTCATCACAAATAGATAAACCTATTCCATTTTGAGATTTAGAATTTTTACCTTTAAAAAACTTTTGCTTTACATGTGGCAAATCCTCTTCTGATATCCCACAACCATTGTCTTCTATTACAAATTTAATTTTATTGTTAAATTTCGTAGTAGTAAAAATTATACTTCCTTCTACACCCGTAAACTTGAATGAATTGTCTAGTAAATTAATAAATACTTGCTTTAATCTATTACTATCTACGTACATATTACCATCAGCTTCTGTTATAAATTTAAGGTTTATATTCTCCTTATTTGCTCTAGGACACATAAAAGATTCTATATGATTTATAAATTCATTTATACTAATGCTTTGTAGTTCCAATGTTACTTTTTCATTTATAAATCTAGAAAAATCTAATAGTTCTTCCACCATTAAAGATAATCGATCTGCTTCTTTTTCTATTATTTGAAATCCAAGTTTTAATGTTTCTTTATCAGTCTCATCATTATTTAAAGTTATAGTCCATCCTTTTATAGCTGTTAGAGGAGTTCTTAATTCATGAGAGACAGATGATATAAATTCATTTTTTAACTGCTCCCTTTTTGATATTTCATTTGCCATAAAATTCAAAGTGTTTGATAGTTGCCCTATTTCATTTTTACTATCAATATTACTTCTAACACTTAAATTTCCACTTCCCATTTTTTCTGCAACTTCATTCAGGTACTTTATTGGATTTATTATACTATTGGCTAGTATTATACTTAAAACTACTCCTACTATTAAAACAGCTATTGATATTCCTGAAAAAATTATCATTATATTAGTTATTACCCCATCTATTGCCTCTAAAGACGTTATGAATCTAATAACACCTATTATATCTCCATCTATGATCAACGGATAAGAAACAGCCATGACCTTATTTTCATAATAATCAACCTTTCCTATCCATCTTGCTGATTCTCCTTTAAGTGCTTTTGATACATCTGGTGCATTTATCAATTTTACATCTTTAACTCCAATAGAATCCATTAACAAATTTCCATTAGCATCAAAAATTTCAACTTGTGCATTATTTTCATTCCAGAATGTATCAATATTATCATAAATAGTTTCAACTAATGATTTTGAAGAAAAATACTTTGTATAAAAATTTATTGAAACTTGTATTCTATTTTCTAATAAATCCTCCGTATTATCATAATAATATTTTCTAACAAATATCATAAGTAAAATATTTAAAAACATTACTGTTGAGAAAATAATAATAAATATTCCCTTAAGTAATTGATTCTTTATACTTCTCATTCTTTCGATTTCCACCTATATCCTATCCCCCATATTGTTTCTATATACTTAGGCTCTGATGCATTGTCTTCAATTTTTGCTCTTAATCTTCTTATATTAACATCTATTATTTTTGCATCTCCAAAATAATTTTCTCCCCAAACTAAGTCCAACAATTCATCTCTTGTAAAAGCTTTATTAGGATTCTCTAGAAATATTTTCATAAGTAAATACTCTTTTGGAGTTACATCTATTTCAATATTATCTTTTAAAACCTTCTGTGAATATAAATCTATGAGAAATGGTCCTAATTCTAATTTATCTTTATCTTCATCTCCAAGCCTCCTAAGTAATGCTTTTATCCTTAATACAACCTCTAATGGATTAAATGGCTTTACTATATAGTCATCTGCCCCATACTCTAGCCCCATAATCTTATCCATATCTTGCCCTTTGGCTGTAAGCATTATTATCCCCATATCTGGAAATTGACTTCTCAGTTTGTTACAAACTTTAAAACCATCTAACCCTGGTAACATAACATCTAATACCGCTATTTTAGGATTTTCTATACTTGCAAGTCTTAACCCTTCTTCTCCTGTTGCTGCTTCGATAACCTGTAAATTATTTCTTTGTAAATTTATCTTTAGAAAAGCTCTTATACTTTCTTCATCTTCTACTAGTAATATTTTGTTCATTTTATCACCTCTAAACATAATAATATTATTAACTCTTTTAATCTCTTATAATCTTATAAATAGAAATAAGAGACGTTTTACCGTCCCTTTACTATTTCAATGTTCTAAACTCAAATCCTTCTAACTTTAAATAATCTATTGCACTTTGTAAATATTCTACTGTACCTTTTTTAGCATCTGTATCATGCATCAACACAATCACAACATCCTGGCTTCCAACTGTTTCTTTTAACTTCTCTAATAAATATTCCTTAGAGAAATCTTTGCCTTCTGCATCCCCATTTAACGCATTCCAATCCATTTGGAAAATTCCCTTACTTTCTAATACTTCATCTAGATGTTTTGTTCCATTCCAACTAGCATGTCCCCCAGGCATTCGTATTAATCTAGTCGAAAAATCTTTTCCCAATATTTCTTTTAATATTTTATCATTTTTCTCAAAATCCTTCATAAATGCATTAATATCTACTGTTCTATTTGGATAAAGTAAATGATAATCATGTGAGTATCCATGACTCCCTATAGAATGTCCTTCTTTTGCCATTCTCTTCAATAACTTTTCTGATTCACTATTCTTCTCAATAGAGCTACCTAATGTAAAAAATGTTGCCTTTATATCATTTACCTTTAATATATCCAAAATCTTTTCAGTAGAATGCTGAGATGGTCCATCATCAAATGTAAGATATGCGATTTTTTTATTATCTTCTCTATAAAAATTCCATTTATACATAGTTTCTGGAAGCACCTTTGATGCATCATCAGCATTAGGATCTTTCTCTAATGAAAGATATTCAGAGTTATCAAATACATTGATATCTACATTATTTTGATTTTCTTTAGTAGATTCACTCTCATTACCTATATTATCTTGGTTAGAACTAGAAGTGTCTAATTTTTCTTGATTAGAATTGCTATCGTTAGTAGTAGTATTACTAGTTACAGTTTCTGCTTGTATAACATTATTTTTTCTAAAATCATTAACTGTAAATGAAATCAAAAATGTTGATACCATTAAGACAAATATAAATGTTATTAATCTTTTTTTATTTTTTATCGCACTTCTACTCATTATTAAACCACACTTTCTATTTTTATAAAAAATTGCTTGTCCTATAATTCAATTATATAGAAGTTTTTTCTACAAATCATTACAATTTGTTAACCAAAAGTTACGAAAAAGTTACATTTATTTCTATTAATAGAAATAAAAAAAGAGTCTTATAACAATAGATTTAAATCTACTCTTATAAAACTCTTAGAGTTTAAATGGCTCCGTGGAGAGGATTCGAACCTCCAACCTATCGGTTAACAGCCGAGTGCTCCACCATTGAGCTACCACGGAATAATTCAGAGTGTTCTCTGAAAATTGCACATGAATGAGAGCCAAAATCTTTGATTTTGTTTCTCGAATTCACTCAGCATTGCTGAGTTTCCTTCTTATTTTTATTGGTCAAGCCCTCGACCTATTAGTATCAGTCAGCTAAATATGTTACCACACTTACACCTCTGACCTATCA